>DTUH01000325.1 GCA_012964265.1 Candidatus Lambdaproteobacteria bacterium | reverse complement strand
AAAACACGCCGATACGGTTTATATTACTAATTTGCAAATGTGGAAATCGACCGACGGCGGTACTAATTTCAGCGAAATCACTACTCCTCACGGAGACAATCACGACCTTTGGATCGACCCTGAAAATCCTCAGCGAATGGTGCAGGGAAACGACGGTGGAGCTTGTGTTTCGTATAACGGCGGAAAAACTTGGTCCACGATTTACAACCAGCTTACCGCCCAATTTTACCGAATGGACTTCGACAATCAATTTCCCTATCGCGTCTATGCCACCCAACAGGACAACACCAGCATCAGCGTTCCGAGTGCCAGTGCATACGGTGCAATAACGCTTCAGGAATGCACTTTTCCCGGAACAGGTGAGAGCGGATTTATTGTGGTCAAACCCGATGATTCTGACATCGTTTACATCGGTGCGGTCGGCAGTTCTCCCGGAGGAGAAGGTGCATTGCAGCACTACAACCATAAAACGAAACAACTGCGGTTAGTCAATATCTGGCCCGAAGAAAAATACGGCTGGGCTCCTAAAGATTTGAAATATCGCTTTTCCTGGACATTCCCGATTGCATTTTCTCCGCATGATTCCGGAACCGTGTATGCCTGCGGAAACCATGTCTTCCGGACAAAAAATGAAGGACACAGTTGGGATACCATCAGTCCGGATTTGACGCGTGCAGACGAAAGCAAACTTGGTGTTTCAGGTGGATTGACCATCGACAGCAGCGGAGCGGAACATTACGCCAGTATTTCAACTTTTGCGGAATCGCCTCACCGGTCCGGAATTTTCTGGACCGGAAGCGATGACGGCCTCGTACATACTTCACGGGACGACGGAAAAACCTGGCAAAATATCACTCCTCCCGATCTTCCGGAATGGTCGTATATTTTCTGTATTGAAGTTTCCGTGCATGATCCGGAAACAATTTTTCTCTCGGCCACACGTTACAAACTGAATGATTACCGCCCCTTGCTTTACAAATCAATCGACGGCGGAAACAACTGGCACAGCATCAACGGCGACTATCCGGAAAATGAAATCAGCAGGGTCATCCGGGAAGATCCAACTTGTCCGGGATTATTGTTTGTCGGTTCCGAAACCGGAATTTTTATGAGCACCAATTCCGGAAAAAACTGGCAAAAACTTGGGGGAAATTTCCCAGTGGTTCCGGTTTATGATTTGAAAATTAAGGCCGATGATTTGGTCGTCGGCACGCATGGACGTTCTTTCTGGATTCTGGATGACTTGACTCCACTCAGGAAATTTGCATGTAAATTTTCCGGAAACAAAAAGGTAAGTTCCGGAGGCATACAGTTTTTCCCGCCGCGCACTACATTCCGCCGTACCTTAAACTGGAGTGTCAACCTTTTCCTGGGAGACGGAAAAAATTATAGCCCCGATTTTGGTTTGCCCGGAACACATTATGAAGAAACCACACCGGATGGCGAAAAACGTTTTCGTTTTTTGGATATGGGAGAAAACCCTCCGGAAGGTGTGATTGTGAATTATTTCCTTGAATCAATACCGGAAGAGCCATTGGAGTTGATTGTTCTAGATGCAGACGGTGCTGAAATAGAGCGCTTTTCCAGCAAGAAGTCTGTTGCTGATCCAAAAGACAAAGACAATAAAGAAGAAGATGAAAAGCCGAGCTTGCCTTCTAAAATCGGTTTCAATCGCTTCGTCTGGAATATGCGCTATCCCGGTCCGGAAACAAAAATTGATAAAACGCTCGAAAAGCCGGGTTATAAACAGTTGGGACGAATTGCTCCGTTTGGCGGCGGCGCCAGCGGAGGGCCTGTTGCTCCTCCAGGAAAATATCAAGTCCAGTTTAAAACGGGGAAGACTGATATTACACATTCATTTGAAATCATAAAAGATCCACGTTTGAAAACCACTGCTGCGGATTATACGCTGCAGTTTGAACTGTGGATGAAAATCCGAAATCGAGTTTCAGATACAAACTCCGCAATCAATAGAATCCGGAGAATCAACCTGCAAATTACAGAATTGCTGGCACGCGATATCTTCAGCAAGACTGATGCAGCAAAACCCATTGCAAAAGTTCTGGAAGCGGCGGAATTGCTCCGGAAACAGCTCAGCAGTATTGAAAATCAATTAACGCAAAACCAATACGAAACCCCTTCCGACCGACTTCGTCATCCCACCATGCTCAAGGAAAGAATGGAAGCTCTGGTGAGCGTAGTCTCTGTTTCTGATGCCGCTCCCCCACAACAGGCTCATGCTGTTTTTGAAGATTTGAGCACACAGATTGACGAACAGCTCGCACAGTTAAGCAAGCTCGAAGAACAGGAACTGCTTCAACTAAACAAACAGATTGAACAAGCCGGAATTCCTAAACTGCAAGGTTAAGATGCTTGGCGTTCCCGGATTGTTCAAAATCACTGCTGCGGATTTTTTGGTGCGCACGGCCTACCAGATGGGCAAAACACCACTATTGCCAATTTTTGCCGCAAGTTTGGGTGCTAACGCAACCTTTTTGGGGCTGATCGTTTCAGTTTCAACTTTGACCGGAATGTTGCTCAAACCAATTTTCGGCCTTCTTTCAGATCGTTGGGGACGCTGGATTTGGCTTTTAGCGGGAACACTGCTGTTTACCGGAATCCCGTTCCTTTACCCATGGGTAACGACTCCGGAAGAATTACTCGTTTTACGCCTTGTACACGGTTTGGCCACTGCGATTTATGGACCGGTTACTGTGGCCTGGGTTATTGAACAGGGTCAAAAAAACGGAAGTTCCAACGGCAACTGCGCCGAACGTTTGGGCTGGTTCGGTATGGCACGCAGCGGAGGATACCTGCTCGGTCCTACAATTGCCGCAGCCCTTTTGACGGTATTTGAACCGGCAACAGTCTTTACTGTGATTGGACTGATTAGTTCCTTTGCATTGTTGCCCGTGCTGTTGCTGAATAAAACCGATCCGCCAAAAAAATCCAAAGTTTCTTTGCGTAGACAAACTACAGCAGCATTCCGGGCAGGAATCAAAACACCGGAGCTTTGGTTGGCGGGAAGTCTGGAATGTATAGTCTATCTCGGAATTTACGCGACAAAAACTTTTTTGCCTCTTTATGCACTGGAAACAGGAATCTCAATTCTGTGGGTTGGCCTCTTCTTTTCAGCACAGGAATTAATCCACCTCATCGCGCGTCCATTTGGAGGTCGTTTAAGCGACCGTTTGGGGTATCTACCCATAGCTGCTTCCGGAATGCTGCTGGCTTCTATTTCTCTGGGATTGTTGCCGTTGGCAAACACGCCTTCGTTTTTGCTCCTGCTCGCGCTTGGTTTTGGATTTTCTCAAGCACTGATTTTTCCATCAACCCTTGCCCTATTCGCACAAAAAATGGATGACCGACACACCGGAACCGGTGCAGGAATGATCGGCGCCTTGAAAAATTCTGCTAAAATTGCCGGTCCAATTCTTGGTGGATTGCTGATTCATTGGCATAATTATTCTTGGATGTTTTGGAGTATGGCCACGTTACTTACCGTATGGAGCGTTTGGTTGCTGCTTAGTGCATTCAGTAATAAATCATTAACTCATCAAAAAGAGTACGGAGCAGCAATTTCGGTTCATCCTTAAACTGACCCCAAAAGTAAAATCGAATTCCCTGTACCTTAATCTGCTTAATCCTATTCACAAGTGTCTTGCCAAAATAATGAAGAAAAGCGTACCATGGAAGCTGCTTTTTTAATAGAAAAACACTGAAAAAAAGAAAAATAATAAATGACGACTTTATATTCAGGCGGTTTGGTTTTTGACGGTAAGGGGAACTTGCTTGAAAATCACGGAGTATTGGTAGATGGAGAACGGATTTCCAGAATCGCCCCCATCGGAGAATTTGAGGGATACAGCAGCGAAAAAATAGATACATCCGGTGGAACCCTTTTGCCGGGATTGATCGACTGTCACGTGCACCTTGTTTATTGCGGAGAGGCTGATCCAAAGACGAGTTTGTTAAAATTGGGTCCAGGCCAGATTGTGATGAACGCATTTGAAAATGCCCAGAAAACTATACGGAGCGGAATTACCGCAATCAGGGATTTGGGTGGACGCGATTATTTGGAGTTTGCGGTGCGCGACGCCTGCAATTCAGGTCGACAGCTTGGCCCGACAATTATGGCGGCAGGCAAAATGATCTGTATGACTGGAGGGCACGGTAATGTATTTGGCCGAATTGCGGATGGACCGGATGAAGTTTTGAAAGCAGTCCGTGAGCAAATTCATGCCGGTTCAGATGTGATAAAATTGATGGCTACCGGTGGAGTGATGACGCCTGGAGTAAACCCGGAAGATGCGCATTACACTGAAGAGGAGTTACGTGTTGGTGTAGATGAAGGGCACCGATTTCACCGGACATGTGCAAGTCATGCACAGGGTGCAGCCGGAATATTGAATGCTGTACGGGCCGGAATGGATTCAATTGAGCACGGTATTTTTATGACACAGGAATGCCTTGAAGCCATGCTGGAAAAAGGAACATATTTGGTTCCAACACTTGCAGCGGTAAACAATATATACCTCAATCGTGACAACGGGATTCCGGCTTTCATTGTAGAAAAAACAATTCGTGTGCGTGAACGTCACCATCAGTCGATCAAGATGTTTTATAAGGCCGGAGGTAAAATAGCAATGGGTACGGACGCCGGAACTCCATTCAACATCCACGGCGACAATTGCCAGGAACTGCAATACATGGTTGATCTTGGCATTTCAAACAGCGATGCACTGAAGATTTCGACAGCAAATGCCGCAGACCTGATGGTAATGGAAGACAGGGGACAGATTGTGGAAGGTTTTTATGCGGACATGCTGATAGTTTCCGGTAATCCGGCGGATGATATTTCTGCTGTTGCAAACCAGGAAAATCACCGCAGCGTCATCAAAAATGGTTCCGCAGTTTAAAGTTGACTGTCTCATAACAAGTCTAAAAACCATACTGTCATTTCGAACGGACGTCTTGTCATCTCGAACGTAGCGAGAGATCTTAATGAATTAGAGTTGTCGCTTATACAAGATTTCCGGCTTCGCTCAACATGATATGGTTTTAGGACTTTTTACAAACCACAAATCATAATTATCGTTTAAGGTGAAAAATGACAATAATTAAAAAAATTAATGAGTTCCATAATGAAATGACTGCCTGGCGGAGGGACATTCATCAACATCCTGAATTG
>DTUH01000324.1:1816-5250 GCA_012964265.1 Candidatus Lambdaproteobacteria bacterium | reverse complement strand
AACTACATCTAAATAAGGTGTACCGATCACTATTTTTTTTTGCGCCAAGTTCATTTAGTGCGTCAATCACTCCTGTTACTAAAGTCATCGGTTTTGCATACGGAGCGCCTTTTTTAATTTCGCGCATCACGGCTTCTTCACCGTTGATGATGGATCCGGAGGTGCAACTGTAACTGATTACATCCGGAACTGAGATGGGGCGGGTAACTCCGGAATTCTGGAAAAAATTTGCGGTAGAAATTGATCATCCGGAAGCAGATGTGATTTTTCTGAGTTGCGGCGGAATTCGTGCTTTGGAAGTAGTGGAAGAAATTGAACAACTAACCGGGAAACCGGTCATCACAAGCAATCAAGCACAAATGTGGAGTTGTTTGCGCCGTGCTGGAATCAAAGATGAATTGAACGGTTTTGGCCAAATTTTTAAGAAACCAGGTAAAACTTTGTGGCCACATAGTTAGTGTTTAGGAAAAAACAATGGGAAAAATCTTAACTGAGCAACAAATTGAACAATATCATGATGATGGTTTTGTTGGACCAATTCGGGTCATGTCTGAAGATGAGGCCTTGACGGTCAAGGCTAAAATTGAAGAAGCAGAAAAAGCGTTTCCGGAAGAATTTAATCCAGAAAATCGCAATAATTTACACCTCACTTTTCTGGTTCTGGATGAGTTGGCTCACAACAGCGTTGTCGTGGATGCCGTAGAAGATTTGATTGGCCCGGATATTTCCTTATGGTCATCGGTGATGTTCATCAAAGATCCTTCGACGGATCACTTCGTGAGCTGGCATCAGGATGCAACCTACATGGGAATGAACAACAGTGACTTCCTCACGCCTTGGATTGCATTAACACCGAGCACTATAGAAATGGGCTGTATGGCGATGATCCCCGGTAGTCACAAGCAAAATATCCGTCAGCATGAAGACACATTTGCTGAAAATAACATCTTAACAAGGGTCAAGTTGTCAAAGATGTTGAAGAGTCGAAGGCTGTTAACCTGATTTTGAAACCGGGCGAAATGTCAATTCACCATGGTGCTGTCATTCATGGCTCTAAGCCAAATAAAAGCAAACAAAGAAGAATAGGCTTTGCACTCCAGTCCTATATTCCTCCCGGTGTAGAACAAGTTATTGGCAAAAATATGTGGATGCACATTCGCGGCAAACAAAGACAAGATAGTGATGGAGTGAGCATGCATCGACCGCAATATGATATGGACCTGCGCTCGGTTGCACAGCGAAAACTGGCCTATGAAAACTACTCAAAAATACTATATTACGGAGCGAAAACTAAACGTAAATATTAATTATTATGTGTTTTTATCAATAAAATTATTTTGTTACAAAAAATGAAAGGCACAAATGCTTAAAGAATCTCAACAAAGAATGTCCGTTTTTCAAAAATGAAACCTCATCCAACCTTAATTATTGATGCACTCCAGTACAATAACTGGTCCGAGCAGATTTTTCGGCAGATGAACGAAGGCGGAGTAGCGGCTGTTCATGTGACGATTTGCTATCATGAGGATTTTCAGGAAATGGTTAAGAATGTAATCGCCTGGAACATCCTTTTTGAACGATATTACGAGCTGATTTTTCAGGGACGCTGCGTTGATGATGTGCTTAAAGCGCGTGAGGAGGGCCGAACAGCAATTATTTTTGGTTTCCAAAATTGCTCTCCAATTGAGGATGATATCGGTTTAGTTGAAATTTGTCATCAACTTGGAGTGCGTTTCATGCAGCTTTCCTACAACAACCAGAGTCTGCTCGCAACAGGCTGTTATGAAAAGGATGATCCGGGAATAACCCGGATGGGCCGACAGGTGATCAGGGAAATGAACAGGGTTGGTCTGGTAGTGGATATGAGCCATTCCGCGCAACGTTCAACTCTTGAGGCCATCGAAATTTCAGAACGTCCGATTGCCATTACACATGCAAACCCTTTATTTTGGTGTGATGCATTGCGAAACAAGTCAGATGATGTTTTAAAAGCGCTTGCGGAAAGTGGCGGAATGCTGGGATTTTCAATGTATCCGCACCATTTGAAAGATAAATCAGCGTGTTTGCTGGAAGATTTCTGCAGCATGATCGCCAGAACGGCGGAAATGATCGGAGTCGAACGGATCGGTATCGGCAGTGATCTCTGCCAAAACCAACCTGACAGTGTGGTTGAATGGATGCGCAACGGAACCTGGAGCAACGAAAGAGACTTTGGAGAAGGCTCCGCCGAACTGGCCGGTTTTCCAGAACAACCAAAATGGTTTCACGGCAATCGTGATTTTAATAACATATTCAGTAGCTTGAGAAAAACAGGTTTTTCCGAAAATGAAGTCGAGCGTATCGCCGGACTAAACTGGTTGGATTTTTTTAAACATTCTTTTGGTCCGCAAAAGACATAGATGAAAACCGGTTTGCCTGAGAAAACCCCTGCAGTTTCTGAAAATCTTCGTTCTCCTGAAAAGGTTATGCGCCTGTCCAGGATGGGTTCCTCTTTTCAAACCCGTCTCAGTTTCATGCGCAGTTTAACCCGTAGAATCTCACGGGAAAAATGGAAGTTTGAACAATTTCGTTTTGAAGTGGATGAGAATGGTTATGGAATTTCCGTTTTTGGCGTACACACTCCGGAGCGTACTTATTCTCTGATTGTGTTCACAAATGAGATTGCACCAGAGAAGCGCACAGACCGTGTGGTAGCCGAAGTCTGGGACGCAAGCTTCAATCTGTTCGATGGTATTCCGACCGAATCGGACATCAAAAGGCTTTCCGGAAACACGCCAAAGCAGGAAGCGGGACGTTTCAGCCCAAGTGAACTGGTACTGGCACGTGCAAATAAAAGTCTTCGTCTTTTCGAACATGTGGTCTCCAGTTTAGCTCAGGGACGGCAGCCGGATATAGAGCTTTTGGTTTCAGTCGGCTATCTGATGCGAACTACTGCGGTTTACGGCAACGGAAAATTCGGTTGTGCTGACAGAGAGAAAATATCCAATCGTGATGAAACTCGTGGTTCTTTTCAGGTAGAATTGCTCACGGTTTATCTTTTCCGCTGGTTCACAATTGAACTTGTAGAATATATTGCAAGACAACGCAGCGGACAAAAGGCAGTTCGTATTAAGCCGGAAATTAGTAAATTCCTCGGTATAGGAAATGCCACCGGTTTGGGCATGGCTCCGTTTCTGATCAAACATCCTGTGTTGATTCATAACTGGGTTTTGGCACGTGAGACTGCGCTTTCCAGAGTTATCTGTTTAGAGTCACATTCTCCGGAAACCTTGTCAATTTTTAGAAAAAATCTGCTTCAAGCGACTCGTCATATCTGCGAATGGAATGTGGATGATGAAAAGCAAACCGCACGAATAGTAAAAACACGTGAAGAACTGAGGCTGCTGTCAAAATGGATTTCAGACGAAGAACATTTAAAACAGCCTTTTCTCTGG
>DTUH01000324.1:0-1806 GCA_012964265.1 Candidatus Lambdaproteobacteria bacterium | reverse complement strand
CGACCACTTGAACTTAAATTTTCTTTCTAAATCAACCTCTTTTCTGGAAGAAAATTTTAGGCTTTGCTGAATCCAAATTTTCGCTTGAAGGTCAGGAACTTACAGTCTCACTTTTGCTAGAACCACACGGCGAGCTCGTGGATGATTTGGCGGAAGACCTGCAAACTTCCACGGAAACAGAACTTGATCCTGTAATGAATCTCAAGCAGCTGCGTGAATTGCTGGAAAAATCATTTTCCTGGGCATTGGGAATTGACTTCGATGATCCGGAAAAACAGCGTCGATTCTGGTACTATTCCGAAGAAAAGCTGGAGCCGCGTTTCGGTGACAGATATGTTGATCCGGGAGCAGAACAGGAAATGCCGCTTGCGGTAGGGCGTGATGTTTTCATGCTGTCCAAAATATTAAAAACTATTTCCGCAAGTACTGCCGTAGGAGCATTTGTTCAAACTCATCCGGAATTCCGCAATATTGTCCGGAGAGTGCAGACAGTTGTGCACTACCCTTATGCCGAAATAAGGGATAACCTGGTGGATGCGGAAATGCGCCCCATCGATCTGCTGCGTTTCAAGCTGGCTTTTTTTGGGGCCTCCAAATTTGATCCAAAATCGGAGCTATGGACCCGTATAACCTTGTTTCAGGGTGCGCCACTTCCGGAACAATTTGCCGCAAATGAGTCAGACGAATGGGCTTTTCCGGCAAGTCCGCGTTCGGAGGCCGCATGAATTCTCCTGAAATTGTTTTATCGCTCAATGAAATTTTGTTTTTCTTCACCAGAGCCGCAGTCGGGGCGGGAGTGCCTTTTGGTTTGGCAGAAGATTTTGGACGTTCCTCAAAGTGGATTGCGGAAAGTGGCCTTGATCCTGCTCAAATTACTGCAAAAGCGCTGCAGTTGCTGGATTGCGGAGAGAGCAGTATTAGTGCAAGTCAAATTGAAAACGGTGCCGAAACTGTGCTTAGCCCAACCGGTGAAAAACGACTTTCCGCACTTTTTGCCGGTCCTGCCGTTTGTGACTGGATTTCGGCAAAAACCGAAGATTCGATTTTATCACAGCATTTTATCGCAAAAAAAGTTGATATCCCTTTTCTGATAGTCGCGGCGGTTGGCGCTTCAAATTCCGGAAACTGGGAGATTTGCTGGCAGGATTCCGGAGGTACTCTTTGTAGCGTTTTGACTTGTCTACATGGAAGCTGGAAAACTTCCTGGGGCGGAACAGAGATTCAGGAACAGTACAATTCCGCAAATGTATCTATCAAATCCATGGAAAGTAGCTTGTTTAGTTCTCAAAAGTGGAATGAGAAAACAACCTATACTGAGAAAAACAGGAAACGTGTTTTGGAATCAGGAGTTCCTGTTTATCAAGCCTGGCCGATTATCCAAACATTTTTTTCACGCTGTCTCGTTCCTTCCACTGAGGAGTCACGCAAGTCAGGTGCCGGAGCGGGTTTGGTGGATACAGACTAAAAACAGTTTCCATTAAAACTCCATTTTTAGTTCTATGGTCTTTACTGTAGTAGTTGCATTAGTTATAATTGACTGTCACGTAAAAATCCTAAAACCTTGTCATTTCGAGCGAAGCGAGAAATCTTGCATAATCTACTTTACTAATATCGTTAAGATTTCTCCCTACGGTCGAAATGACATATTGTGGATTGCAGACAAACTTACTAGTTTTTCATAATTGATATACAGACAATTTCTCATGATTCTTAAACTTCACTTTAATTCTCCTTAAACAGTTTATTTCTAAGTCAGATGTCCAAAAAATACTATTATTCATGGAAGGAATGCCTGATCGATATTCA
>DTUH01000323.1 GCA_012964265.1 Candidatus Lambdaproteobacteria bacterium | reverse complement strand
CCTCTTCCCAGAGGCTCCTGGTTGGAATAGGTTAAATGATAGGGACCCAAGAACAAACTCTACCGGGTCAGTCAGGAGCCAGAGCCCGCTGCTGAATCAATTCGGACAAGGGAGGGATTTGGTGGAGCTGACCGGTTCGATCCTTCAGATACTGCCAAAACGAGACGCCTAACTTGCGACAGGTTTTCTTGAGGCTGGTGAAGGTGTCTCGGGCTTGGCGTCCCAGTTCACTGCGGGTGGACCCACTGATTTTGCGCCGTTTGACATACTCGCGAATGTCCTGCTCACTCAAGTTGTTATGCAGGGGAATCTCTGGGCGTTCCAAGACCCGCAAGAGTTCGCTCTTGTTGGCATGCAGGCGCTTGAGGGCCAGATTCAGGGTGGCATCACAGGTTTTGGTCGTGAAGAGCGTATCAAATCTGGCTGCCAATTCTTGCTTCTCAGCTTCGGTG
The DNA here is from genome assembly GCA_012964265.1 of Candidatus Lambdaproteobacteria bacterium. Lineage (GTDB taxonomy): Bacteria > SAR324 > SAR324 > SAR324 > NAC60-12 > Arctic96AD-7. The sequence continues at coordinate 4,804 of DTUH01000323.1, read as the reverse complement.
GGAGCGGCTTTGCAGGCTTTCAAATCGTTGTATAATTTCCAGAGTTGCTCTCGAATCTCCTGGAGCGCTTCCCGCTCTTTGTCGTTATAGGGAATGATTTTATTGAGGGTGCGTTCGGCATGAATCCAACAGAGCGCATGGTATAAGATATTGAATTGCCCGGCATCATCGCTGACGATCACCAGGCTCTGAGGAAGCCCATGAGTCAAAATGCTTCCCAGCAGAGCCCCTTCGGTGGCCATCTGAAGATGGCGTGGTTGCTGAATCTGAAGGGCCCTCAGATGGGCTTCCCAGAGAGAGGAGTCTGAAAAGTTTTTTTGAGCATGCTCGCCGAGGCGGGTGAGCAGATATTGGGGACAGCCCCGGGCCCGCATGTAGTCGAAGGCTTCCTCATTGAGGACATAGTCTTGGGGCCCGGTGCGTAACAGGTGCAAAAAATTGAGGCGGCTTTTGCTCTGGGTACTTTCAAACCAGGCAAAGAACTCATTGCCAATGTGGGTGCAATAACCATTCTTGCCTTGGTGACGAGCTCCTGTATCATCGACGTTGACGTAAGGAGAAAGCCTCAGAGCCACAGAGAGAAGCTCTTGCTTTTCGTCATGAAATCGCTCTTTGTGTTCGGTCAGGATGCGGTTCAGTTGGCCTGAAGAGACGTCAATGCCCCATTCCCTGAGAGCTTCCAACAGCAGCGGTTGGGTGACATGACACTGATAATATTGATAGAGGATATAACTCACCAGGGTGGGGCCAAAATGGCTGCCTTGCACCGAGTCGGGAAGCTGACCCACGAGCAGCTCGCCTTCGGGCGTCTCCCAGCGTTCCAGAAGATAGCGCATATTATGAGGAGTAATCTCGATCTCTTGAACAATGTATTCTTGGCAATCCTTGAAAGTGGAGCCTGGGGGAATCGACTCTGGAGGGATGCGGCAGGTTTCGTGAATCTCGAGCTGAGCGGTTTTGCTTCGCTTCTCAGAGCCGGGACGCTTTCCTTCGGCGGCTTGCTCCTTCGAAGAGTTCTCTAACTGGCTGGGACGAATCTTCGGCTTGGTCTTGTGTTGCTTCAGCCGGGCGATCTCATCCTTTAGATGCTGGAGCTCTTCAGCTTGGTGGTGAATGATCTCCAGCAACTGCTTCACCAAAGGTGTCTGCTCTGCCTCTGGAATGTCTGGTAACTTGGTTTGAGGGGGCTTCATGGTTGCTTTCATGGCCTTTTAAGAGAGTTTGCAATTTTTTAGCCTGCTCTACTCCGTACCCCAATTTATTGAGAACTTACAGCAAACGTTCGTCACCATCGGAACCGGTGGAGTGACGGGAGTTTATTATCCAACCGGCGGAGCGATTTGCCGCTTGGTCAACAAAAACCGTAAACAACATGGTATCCGTTGTTCGACGGAAAGTACTGGAGGTTCGGTGTACAACCTCAATACCATCCGTGCGGGGGAACTCGACATGGGGGTCGCTCAATCCGATTGGCAGTATCACGCCTATCATGGAACGAGTAAATTCAAGGACAAGGGCGCAAACAAAAACTTGCGGGCGATCTTCTCCGTGCATCCGGAACCCTTTACCGTTGTGGCCAGAGCCGATTCCGGAATAAGCAATTTCAGTGACCTCAAAGGAAAGCGGGTCAATGTCGGAAATCCCGGTTCGGGACAGCGCGGAACAATGGAAGTTTTGATGGAAGCGTTGGGCTGGAAAATGTCTGATTTCGCATTGGCTTCCGAGTTGAAATCTTCCGAGCAGTCGAAGGCACTTTGTGACAATAAAATTGACGCAATGGTCTTTACCGTTGGCCATCCCAGCGGCTCCATCAAGGAAGCCACGACTTCTTGCGACAGTATTCTCGTCAATGTCACAGGTTCCGCAGTGGATGGACTGGTCGCCAAAAATGACTTCTACCGAACAGCCACCATTCCGGGAGGAATGTATCGCGGCAGTTCCAGTGATGTCCAAACTTTTGGTGTGGGCGCAACCTTTGTCACTTCCACAAACACACCGGATCGTATGATTTATGAAGTCGTTAAAGCTGTTTTTGAAAACTTTAACACCTTCCGTAAATTCCATCCTGCTTTTAGAAATTTGGATAAAAAGCAAATGATCAAAGATGGACTTTCCGCTCCACTCCACAATGGAGCGATTAAATACTATAAAGAAGCGGGTTTGATGTAATTTAAAATCCTTTCATTTCGGAGCCTTTGGGTGTTGCAACGACACTTTTCAAAGGCTCCACCTCCTCTCATCCTGCCATTTGTTTAATCCGGTTTTATGAACACAAATCAATCTTCAAATTCTACTTCCGGAATGGCTTCCTCTGATTCACATCTCCCGCCATCTCAAAAAGCTGATGAAATTGTTGCCGAAGCTGAAACAGGGAGACGCACTCCTCTAGGTTGGCCCAGCAAGGTTTTGTTAAGTGTCTCTTTACTTTGGTCATTATTCCAAATTTGGTATGCGTCGCCCTTGCCTTTTATTTTCAATTTTGGAGTTTTGAACGATACTGAGGCGCGTTCGATTCATTTGGCGTTTTCGATTTTTCTGGTTTATTTGGCATTTCCGGCCTTAAAAAGTTCTCCACGCACTTTCATTCCCTGGCAAGATTGGTTTTTTGCAACAGCGGCCGCATTTTGTAGCGGATATATTTATATGTTTTATCGGGAATTATCGGATCGTCCAGGCTTGCCAACTGATCTTGATATGGTTATTGCGGTGGCCGGAATGGTTTTATTGTTGGAAGGTACACGGCGCGCACTGGGACCGCCGTTGATGGTAGTGGCAATGGTTTTTCTTTTTTACACATTCGCCGGTCCGTATATGCCGGAAGTGATTGCGCATAAAGGGCAAAGTCTGACCAAAGTGGTTTCTCATCAATGGCTTGGAACTGAGGGCGTTTTCGGAGTGGCTTTGGGAGTTTCCACCAGTTTTGTATTTTTATTTGTTTTGTTCGGTTCGTTGCTGGAAAAAGCCGGAGCAGGAAATTATTTCATCAAAGTCGCTTTTTCGCTACTCGGACACATGCGGGGCGGCCCGGCAAAAGCGGCAGTGGTGTCTTCCGCCTTGACGGGTTTGATCTCTGGTTCGTCCATCGCAAATGTGGTGACTACCGGAACCTTCACGATTCCGTTGATGAAAAAAGTCGGTTTTCCGGACTACAAAGCCGGCGCCATTGAAGTGGCCGCATCGACCAACGGTCAACTCACGCCGCCAATCATGGGGGCCGCCGCTTTTTTGATGGTGGAATATGTCGGTATTTCTTATGTTGAAGTTATCACTCATGCGGCCTTGCCGGCATTGATTTCATATATTGCACTGGTCTATATTGTCCATTTGGAAGCTATGAAAGCAAATATGCAAGGGATTCCGCGCCAACACAAACGCACTCTTGCACAAACTTTATTGGGGTTTATTAGTGGAATAATTGTGGTCATGGTGGCGACCATCTTAATTTTTTATGGAATTGGCTGGATCAAACAAATTTTTCATGAAATTGCCATTTGGATTGTTGGTTTTTTAACGGTTTTTCTCTATATTTCCCTCTTACGATTTGCTGCCAATTTTCCGGATTTGGAGCCGGAAGACCCGGAGGAAACCATCGCTCATTTACCGGAACCCGGCCCGACAATAAAATCCGGATTGCATTATTTATTGCCCCTTTTCGTTTTAGTTTGGTGTTTGACGATTGAGCGATTTTTCTCCTGGGCTGTCTGCATTTTTGGCCACAATGTTCATGATTTTTATCGTGCTAACTCAACGCCCTTTGATGGCATGGTTCCGGTCTGAGGCAAATTTGAATCGGTCATTCCGGCGAGGATTTTTTGAATTTTCAGACGGTTTGGTGGCCGGAGCGCGAAATATGATCGGCATCGGGGTGGCCACTGCGGCGGCGGGAATCATTGTCGGCACGGTAACATTGACCGGAATCGGACTGGTGATGACTGAATTCGTGGAGTTTATTTCCGGAGGGAACTTAGTCCTCATTTTGATTTTTACAGCTATCATCAGTTTAGTTCTCGGCATGGGCTTGCCAACCACTGCGAATTACATCGTGGTTTCTACGCTAATGGCTCCGGTGATTGTTACTTTGGGCGCACAAAACGGTTTGATCGTGCCGTTGATTGCGGTTCACATGTTTGTCTTTTATTTTGGTATTTTAGCGGACGACACACCACCCGTCGGCTTGGCGGCATTTGCGGCTGCGGCCATTGCGAAAAGCGATCCGATTAAAACCGGAATTCAAGGTTTTACCTACGATATTCGCACGGCAATTCTCCCCTTTCTCTTCATTTTCAACACCGAACTTTTGATGATCGGCATTGTAAGCTGGTGGCACCTCTTGCTCACGATTATCATTGCAATTATGGCCATGCTGTTGTTTGCCGCCGCAACACAGGGTTTTTTCTTTGTCCGCAATCGCTGGTGGGAAACGGTTTTGTTGTTGTTGATTTCTTTTACATTGTTTCGTCCGGGATTTTGGTGGGAGATGGCATTTCCTTCGAATCAGGTAGTACCTCCTACACAAATAATTGAAATGGTTGAGCAACTTCCTCCCAACTCTGATTTGCGTTTGTTTGTTGAAGGTGAGAGTCTCGACGGCGATCTTGTCAGCAAAATGGTTGTTCTGCCTATGGGAGAAACTGCTTCCGGCAAAGCACGATTGGAACAGGCGGGGCTGGAATTACGCACCGAAAAGCAACGGGTTTTTGTTGAGATGGTCGTCTTTGACAGCTTGGCACAAAAGGCGGGAATCGATTTTGATTGGGAAATCCTCAGTGTGCAAGTCCCCACCGATCAACCGGCCAAGCAGTGG
>DTUH01000322.1 GCA_012964265.1 Candidatus Lambdaproteobacteria bacterium | reverse complement strand
GGCGATTTCCTTGTTCCTCAGTTGTTTTAGCTCATTCTGAATATCTGATATTTGAATTACCATGCTAAATAACTTCCTGCTCGGACAATTCCCTGCGTTCTGTTTCATCCAGCCCCAGCAACTCCTCCAAAACTTCATCCGTGTGCTGTCCCAAGGTCGGCGGGGCGTGGCGGTAGCTGACCGGAGTTTCCGACATTTTCACCGGACTGCCGATCAGACTGACCTCGTCTGTTCCGGAAAGCGGGTGCGGCATGGTGATTTCCATTTCGCGGTGCTGGACTTGCGGATCGTCAAAGACCTCCTTGATCGTGTTGACCGGGCCGCAGGGAACTTGCCGTTTTTCCAGTTCCTCCAGCCAGTATTGAGTCGAAAAACGCCGGGTCAGTTCATTGATGATCAGAACCAAGACCTCGCGGTTGCGCACTCGATCCGCGTTAGTGTGAAAGCGTGAATCGTTGGGCAATTCCGGAGCTTCGACGAATTCGCAGAACTTTCGGAACTGCGTGTCGTTGCCAATGGCCAAAACAAAACATCCATCGCTGGTCTCAAACACTTGATAGGGAACGACGTTCGGATGAGCATTGCCGAGGCGGTGTTGGTTTTCGCGGGAAGTCAGATAATTCATTCCGGAATTGATCAGCCAGGCGGCTTGCGAATCCAGCAACGCCAAATCAATGTGCTGACCGCTCCCGCCTTGGTCGCGGTGACGAATCGCCGCAAGGATGGAGATGGCGGCGTACATGCCGCACATCACGTCCGCAATGCCCACGCCGACTTTCATTGGCGAGCCGTCCGGATCGCCGGTGACGCTCATGATGCCGCCCATCGCCTGAATCATGAAATCGTAACCGGGGCGATGCGACTTGGGGCCAGTCTGCCCGAATCCGGAAATCGAGCAATAGATCAAATTCGGAAAATCGCCCTTCATGCTGTCGTAATCCAGCCCGTATTTTTTCAGTCCGCCGACTTTGTGATTTTCGATCAGCACGTCACATTTTCCTGCGAGTTTCCGGATCAGTTCCTGCCCTTCCGCTTGGGTGATGTCCACCGTCAGCGAACGCTTGTTGCGGTTGGCGCACAGATAATACGCGCTTTCGCTGGTGTCGTTGCCGTTCGCGTCCTTCACATACGGCGGCCCCCATTTCCGGGTGTCGTCGCCCATGCCCGGACGCTCGATTTTGATCACATCCGCGCCGAGGTCGCCAAGGATTTGGGTGCAGGTTGGTCCGGCCAGAATCCGGCTCATGTCTAAAATGCGTAGGCCCTTTAGGGGACCGGTATTGTCGATCATAGTTATGTATCTGTTTTATAGTTGTTTTCATCCCTCAAACAAGCGGTGATAATCATTTTCCATGAATCAAGAAACTTTTGATAATATGCCGGTTCGTCCTTCAAAACCCGTTGCAAGGACATTCCACGAAAAAGTTCAATAGTCAGATCAAACAACATTTCAACTCTTTCAGGTGAAACTCCGCTGTCACGAAAAAATTGAAACCAAATCTCATCGTAATTGCGATAGAGGCGATTGAGCATAGGCACCAGTTCTTCACGCAATTCAGAATCTGTTCGGGCGGCGATTATCATTTCAATAGTAGCATTACTGCCACGAATCAGGAAAACTTTGTTCCAAATACCGTCAATGAAGGCATCCAGAGAGAGTTGTCCCCCATGCATCGTCATCGCCAAAGTGCGCACTTCTTCGGCAATCCGGTTCCAATGATATTCTGCGGTGGCCACGATTAAATCGTGTTTTGAGGGGAAATGATGAACCAATGCACCCCGCGAAACTCCAGCCCGACGGGCAATTTCGACTGTGCCAGTTTTGTTGTAACCCAACTCATTCAGGTAATCAATCGTTGCTTCCAGCAGTCGTTTCTTGGTTTCCGCACTACGTTCTTCCTGAGTGCGTCTTTTTTTAGGCGAGTGTACCGATTCCATAAGCACCGTGCATCATTTTACCGCTTTCAAAACGGTTCATGTCATACATCTCTATCGGCACACGCGGCTCGGTTCCAAGAATTTGTTGCGCCAAAGATTCGCCAATCGTGGGGGCAAGTTTGAAGCCGTGTCCACTAAAACCGACTGCTACCGTTACTCCGTCAAATCCGGAAACCGGGCCGATGATTGGACACCAATCCGGAGGAATGTCATACGGCCCCGTCCAACTCCGCACCAGTTTTGCGTCGGCAAAAGCAGGCATCCGGTTGGCCATGCGTTTGCCGATTCGTTCAACATGTTCCATTTCCACTTCGTCGGTTATTGCTTCCACATCTTCAACCGGTTCACCGTGATCTCCGGTTCCCACTAAAACCACTCCGCCGGAATCCGGACGAAAATAGATTTTTTCAGGAGTCAGTAAATCTTTCACAATCGGCCAATCTTTTTCATAAGGGTAGTCTATTTTCAAAGTCAGCACTTTGTGTTTGCTGATTTCATAAGGAAATTTAACTCCAATCATTTTTCCCAAAGCATGAGTCCACGGCCCGGCGGCAAGGATAATCGTGGGTGTTTCAAAACCACCTTGCGGCGTTTCCAGCGTTTTGTTTGCGCCATTCATCCGGATTCCGCTAACAGGAGTTCCGGTATAAAATGTCACTCCCAAATCTTTGGCACGTTGTGCGTATGCCGTAGTCGTCAAATAAGGATCACAATAACCGGTGCGGGATTCGTAGCCGATCAGGGCTACATCCTCGAATTGGAGCAGAGGGTGAAGTTCGTTTGCTTCGGCAGGTGTCAAGGCGTGGGTGTCGATGCCGTATTTGTTTTGCATCCGAAACACCTTTTCCATTTGTGGACGGAAATCTTCGGAACCCAAAATCATGTGCCCGGAACGCTGAAACCTCGGATCGCCGCCAACTATTTCGTCAAAATTTTCAAATATTTTCACACTTTCGACCGCATGGCGCATATTGGCTTCAATGGAATAGTGACTGCGTGTGATGGCGCAGGACTTGGCCGTTCCTCCGGTACAGATCTCTCCTTTTTCTAATACCACCACATTTTTCGCACCTTGATTGGCCAAGTTGTAGGCTGTGCTACATCCAATGACTCCACCGCCAATGATGATAAAATCTGCTGTTTTCTGTTGTTCCATAGTTTGTTTGATGTGTGTTCTTGGTTTCGTTAAATTTACAAAATCTGGCTCAAAAATTCTTTAGTGCGCGGGTCTTTGGCTTCTTTGAAGAACGTAGCGGGTGGGCCGTGTTCAACAATAATTCCGCGATCGGTAAAGTAAATGTGATCGGCCAACTCACGGGCAAAACCCATTTCGTGAGTGACGAGAATGCAAGTCATTCCTTCCGCGGCAAGTTCCTTAATCGTGACTAACACCTCCTTGACTGTTTCCGGGTCAAGAGCGGCGGTGACTTCATCGAAAAGCATCACATCCGGATTCATGGCCAGCGAACGAGCAATGGCAACACGCTGTTGTTGTCCTCCGGAAAGTTCTCCTGGAAAGCTGTTTTGCTTGTCTTCGAGTCGAACCTTGCGGATTAAGGCTTGGGCTTTGGCATGAACATCTTCTTTGGATTCCTTCAAGACCAGCATGGGGGCCATCATGATGTTTTGCAGTGCGGTTTTGTGCGGGAAGAGATTGTACTGTTGAAAAACCATACCGACTTTTTTGCGCAATTCCAATTTGTTCAAATCAGAGTCATTGACTTCCAAACCTTGAACTTTGATCGAACCGGAATTGATTTCGTTGAGGGCATTGATGCAACGAATCAAAGTTGATTTTCCGGAGCCGGAAGGACCGATAATGCAAATCACTTCGCCTTTCATCACATCGAAGCTGATGCCTTTGAGGACTTCGAGGTCTCCAAAAGATTTGTGTACGTTTTTCAGGGAAACAATCGGTTGTTCCGGAGTCCAATTATTATTAGTCATTTCAATCTCTCATAATTTAACTGAATAACGTTCTTCAAGTTTTAATGTCCAACGTGCAATCGGATAACAATAGGCAAAGAAAATCAAGAGTGCAAAGCCGAAAAATGGAATCAACAATTCAGGATGATTGTCTTCGGCTTCCATTGCTTGACGCGAAAGCGTGACGATTTCCTCGACACCGAGCAACGAGACCAATGGGGTCGCCATTGTCAAAATCGCATACCAATTCATCCACGGCGGAATCATGCGCTTAAAACATTGCGGCATAATGATTTTCCAAATGGTTTGCACACGACTGAAAGCCAAAGATTCAGAAGCCTCCCATTGTCCAGTGGGAACGGATTGTACCGCACCCCGCACAACCTCAGAAATATTGGCCATAATGGGTAAAGAAAGTCCGAAAACAGCTTTCATCCAATCCGGAATTGAAATGATGTGGTCGCCGATTTCAATTTCAAAAGGGAAGGTCAGCATGACGATAAAGAGCAACACCAACCATGGAGAGTTACGGAAAAGTTGAGTGAAGAACCACGAAAATTTACGAACCAGAGTATGGACTGAAATTTGCCCCAAGCCGAGTAAAACCCCAGCCACCGTGCCAAAAAGCATCGTAAAAAAACTGATCAATAAATTCATCAAAAATCCACTGCCGACAATGAACGGCAACCAGCGCAAAAGTGTGCTAAATGCATCCTCAAGTGTGTATTTTGATTGCGCCATGACTGCCAACGGATAAAAGCTAATCAACAAAAATAACACCAACAAAATCCATGGCGATGAAGAGGTCAACCAACGACTAAAACGCAAATCAACAGCCTCTCCGGCAGAGCGCCCCCGATACGGCAATAATACCGGTAAATCGCTTTGCTGTGAATTGGGGGAGATTCCCGGAATTGTTGGAAAGTAGTTGAACATTATTATTAGTTCACTAAAGTATTAAAGAGATTTACGAGTTTTTTGTTATACATTAGTTTAGTTATAATATTGAAATAACAAGAGTTATTTTCTTACCGCAAGACCTTTTGGATCGTAAGGCGCATCCAGTGTAACATGGGCTGTAAAACGCCGACAAGCAATTTCAACTTCAAAATTTCCTGTGTTAAGCATTGTGACAAGTTTAGTTTCGGTACACCCGATGTATCCAATCATCACGGCGCAACCAACCGTATGTCCAAAAGTTCCAGAAGTGGTACGTCCAACCAGCGTGTTATTCCACCAAATCGGTTCTCCGCCGTGCGGATGTGCTTCGGAATCGGTGACGGTGAGCATCACTAAACGACGCGATACTCCTTCCGTTTTTTGTTTCAGCAGTGCCTCCTTGCCGAGAAACGAATCCGGTTTGTTAAACTTCACCGCAATCTTTTAAGCGCATGATTCCGCCGTGG
>DTUH01000321.1:23406-23622 GCA_012964265.1 Candidatus Lambdaproteobacteria bacterium | reverse complement strand
CACCTATTTCCAGAGCTTTTTCCGGCTTGTTTTCTGTTCCGCCTGCAATCCATTCCAGCGCATTATCAGCACCAACAATTCTTGGCAAACGCGAAGTTCCTCCAAAACCCGGCAGCAAACCCAGCTTTACTTCTGGAAGCCCAACTTTTGCCTTCGTCGAAGCCACCCGATAAGTGCAGGCAAGTCCTAATTCAAAACCACCTCCAAGCGCATAAC
>DTUH01000321.1:20708-23396 GCA_012964265.1 Candidatus Lambdaproteobacteria bacterium | reverse complement strand
GGGAATAGCTGATTTTCTCCAAGATTTTCCAGATCAGAAAAAATCTTTTGTGCATCTTTAACCCATTGAACCAGTTCGTCTAGGGGTACTTGAAATCCTTTTATAAACTCTGTAATATCAGCTCCAACGATAAACACATCCTTAGCACTCGTTACAAGCAAACCACTGACAGAATTTTCAGCCGCCAACTGCTTGACCACTTCGCGAAGTTCTTCAAGAGAAGTTTGATCAAATTTATTTACTGATTCCCCCTGTGCGTCAAATATCAACTCAACTATATTGTTTTCCAGTTTTCGGCACTGAATGGCCTTGCCTTTAAATTTCATAATTCCTGAATGGTTAACAATGTTAAATGGAGTCCGGCACAACAGTGCCTTTAGCTATGGTACACAGCTTCTATTTTGTGTCTTCGACAGAGAATATCTCGCACTGAAATACAGCTTGCCGCTTCCGGTACTCTTCACGTGTGCTCGTGCAATTAGAATCAATCCCACAGCCGGCTTTAGATAGTTAGTTTGAAACTCAGAGGTAAGTGCATCACCGCCGAGTGACAGTCCACCGGTGAACTTGATTGAGTTGTCTGCAATGTAACTGATCACTCCACCGTGAACGAATCCGTTCTGCTGCTCCAGACAGCCATCAATAGCGATGCTCATTCCGCACTTGTTGGTCCAGAATTCGTGAGTTGAGCACCTATAAACAGGCTGAACGGCAGTTAGCAACAAATCTATTCAAAAAGTAATATCCAGCGCATCAAAGTTTTGCTTTTTGCTTCCTGCAAGCAAAGCATCAAATTGCGGAATTATACCATCTACAAAATAGCGTGTTGTTTTAAGTTTATTCGCATAAAAAAGCGCGTCTTCATTCTCCTCAAGAAAAGCTGAAACATCAAGCTCACCAATTCCTTTTTCTGTTTTTATTTGTCCTAATTTTTCTGCAGCAACAACGGCTTGCTGTAACATTAACCAACCTGCAGTAACTGAAGAAAGAAACATCAAAAATGGTGTAGCGTAAAGTGCGACTCCTTCCATACCTCTTGTTTTCAACACTTCCTGCGAGCCCATGGATGTTTCATAAAGCGTTTCACAGTGACCCTCAAATGTTTTGAAGGTTTCACGCAGTTCCGGATGTTCCCTGTGTTTTTCGATCAACTGACTAAACTGTTCCATCAATTGCTGAAAAAGCATTCCGCCATTGTGGATCATTTTACGGCCTACCAAATCCAAAGCCTGTATATCTGTTGTGCCCTCGTAAATTGGAGCTATTCTGGCATCACGAAACAGTTGTTCCAGAGGGAAATCTTTGGTGTAACCTACTCCGCCTAGAATTTGAATTCCTGTTCGAACGACATCAAGACCAACCTCTGTACACCAACCTTTACACATCGGTGTCAGCAAATCGACCGTGTTTTGCGTACTTTGTTTTTCTACATCAGTCTTTGCTATTTTCTCCAGGTCAAATTGGAAAGAAGTGAAATAAAGCAAAGCACGCATAGCTTCGACTTTGGCTTTCATATTGATTAAATTGAGCCGTACCGCAGGATGTTCGACAATCGAAACACGTGGTGCTTCCGGATCACGAATCTTCGAAATATGAGTTCCCTGAACACGTTCGTGCGCATATGCTCTAGCGTTTTCGTAAGCAGCGCCTGCCAATGACAATCCGATCAAGCCCGTAAAAATCCGGGCACCATTCATCATCAGGAACATCGAGGAAATTCCCTTACCTTCTTCCCCTATAATCCAACCCAGACAATCATCGTTTTCTCCAAAATTCAAAACAGCGGTTGGGCTGGCATGGATTCCCAGTTTATCTTCAATGGAGGCGACAGTGACATCGTTCCACTCTCCAAGTGTCCCATCATCATTCACAAGCGTATGCGGAACCACAAACAGGCTCAAACCTTTCGTTCCTTCCGGAGCACCTTTGACTCGTGCCAAAACCGCGTGAATTACGTTTTCGCCTAAATTATTATCTCCGGATGAAATCCAGCATTTTGTTCCTTTTATTTTGTATACTCCGTCTCCTGCCGATACGGCGCTGGTTGTTCCGGCTCCAACATCTGAACCGGCCTGTGGCTCACTCAAGCACATGGTACCGGTGAACTGCCCACGAAACATTTTGCTCGCATACTTCTGTTTCAGTGCTTCGGAACCAAAGGTGTCAATCAGTTCAGCCGCTCCTGAAGTCAGTCCGAAAAACATGCTCAGACCTAGATTTGCACCATTCATTGCCTCATTAACAATCAAGCCAAGAGTTGCAGGTGCACCCATACCTCCGTATTCCTGAGAAACTCTCATCGAAGCCCATCCCATTTCATAGGCCTTTTGATAGGGTTCATGCAGACATTCCGGCACTTTAACACGACCATCTACCATGCGGCAACCTTCACGGTCACCTGCGGTACGTGTTGGCGAAATAACGTCAATCGCAAAACGGATTCCTTCCTGAACCATCATTTCAAGAGTATCTGCATCAAATTCAGAAAATTTTTCTGACTCACTGAGTTTTCCAATTGGGAGCCATTCCCGCAAGGCAAAAAGAATGTCGCGCTGATCAAGTGTTAATTCCGTACTGCTCATAATTTTTTAGATAAATAGAAAAAATGGCTAATGTATTTCAAGGTACATCATGACCTTGAATACTTGTTTACAAAATACCCTGTTTTTACTAAAAATAAAATCCAAA
>DTUH01000321.1:0-20692 GCA_012964265.1 Candidatus Lambdaproteobacteria bacterium | reverse complement strand
TTTGTAGATCAACGATTCATTTGACTGACAGTTGATTAAAGCTAAACTTATTATTTGGGACAGTTTGTGCAGAAGTATATTATGTATTCTTTCAATTGATAAAGCAGAGAAGTTTTCAACTCACAGAGAAACAATAATTCACTAATTTTATACAGCATATTTTCAATGTACCTGAAATCAATTGTACACTCTGCACGGCGGAAACCACGCTCTTTAAATCATCAATTTCGCTGGAAGTTGGTGCCTCGTTTTATTTGGAAGTCTTTGCAGTCTTTTCAGATTACTTTGCTGGTTTGGGGCCTTGTGACAGTTGGCTGCATTTTTTACCTTTCACAGTGGATGAATTACCGTCAAGTGGCTCACAGGGTTGATTCGCTGGTAACTCAGCGTTCACTATTAGTTTCCCAGCTGGAACTACTGGAAGTGGAAATCAGCTATCTTTCACGACCACAGCGGCTGGAATATCTTGTGGAAAAAACAATGCTCATGACATCTCCAAATCCAGAACAGTATCAACTTTCCTGGGTTGATGTCAGCATTGCTGACTAAGATAAAAATGAATCAATCTCCACGTTTTCAACTGTACAGTTTCAAAACACGACTCCTGACAGTACTTGTTGCTTTTGTGATCTGTTTTCTTGCAGTATTGGGGCGGGTGTTTTATTTGCAGATTCTGAAGTCAGATTATTACACTGAAAAAGCAAAGTCACAGCATGAACGTACGGTCATACTGGAACCACGTCGTGGAAGGATTTTAGACAGAAACGGACGGATATTAGCAGTTTCAATTAAACTGAAATCTCTTTTTGCCAAACCTGCTCAACTTGATTCACCTTCTCAAGTAGCAAGATTACTTTCTCCACTCCTCAATACTCCATACCACAAATTGTTGATTGAACTAAAATCTAAAAGAAATTTTGTCTGGATTAAACGCAAATTACCTCCTGAACAGACGAATCTGGTTAAAAAGCTGGATTTGAATGGAATTGATTTCATTGAAGAGTTCCGTCGATATTATCCCAACGGCAATTTTGCAGGACAACTTTTGGGATACACCGGAATCGATTCTCAAGGATTGGAAGGAATTGAGAATAAATATGAATCATTACTGGCAGGAAAACCCGCAGCTTATGTAGTTGAAAAAGAAGGTATGTTCCGTACCGTTCCACTTTCTAACATTCCAAAAATAATACCCGATCAGTATTCTCTACACCTGACTTTAGACAGTACCATTCAGCATTTTGCAGAAAAAGCACTTCGTGAAGGTGTGTTAAAATCACGCGCAGATCGTGGAACTGTGGTTGCGCTACATTCCAAAACCGGCGCCATTTTGGCAATGGCAACTTATCCTGGATTTGACCCAAACCGCTATCAGCTATACAGCCGTGCGATTCAACTCAACCGTGCAGCTACAGCTGGTTATGAACCGGGTTCTACTTTTAAAATGATTACGATTGCGGCTGCACTGAATGAGGGACTGATTTCTCCAGATCAAGAGTTTTTCTGTGAAGAAGGGAAATATAAAATTGGAAGAAACTTGATCCATGATTCATCGCCTCATGGAATAATGACACTCAAGCAGGTTCTAAAGAAATCTTCTAACATTTGTGCAGCAAAAATTGGGATGAGCATTCCGCCTGCTCGGTTTCATGAATATATTTTGCGTTTTGGTTTTGGGCAACGTCCAAACTCCGGTGTTGCGGCAGAAGCCTCAGGAAGACTCATTTCTCCCAAAAAATGGCAAACAATTGATCATGCCAATATTTCTTTTGGCCAGGCAATTCTTGTTTCACCCTTGCAAATGGTAAGTGCTGCGAATGTTTTTGCTAATGAAGGACAATGGGTTCCGCCTTACATTGTGGATCATGTGCGTGATAAAAATGGGAATAAATTAAAGGAAATCAGGAATCCAGACGGCAAAGTGATTAAAAGTTTTGGTATGGGAATCCGAAGTCCTGTGGTTGAATCATCAGTAGCAGGACTAGTGAAAGAATATCTTATTTCAGTGACGCAGAAAGGCGGAACTGCTGAACGGGCAGCGATTAAAGGGTATCAGGTTGCAGGAAAAACAGGTACGAGCCAAATTTACGATCAGCAGCTCGGACGCTATTCCAAAACACGTTACATTGCTTCATTTGTAGGATTTGCTCCAGCTTCTGAACCTTTAGTCACAGTACTCGTGGTTGTTGAACAGCCACGAACTTCTTTTTACGGTGGAAAAGTTGCTGCACCAATTTTCAAAGAAATTGTTCAACGTACTCTTTTGTTTGAAGATGTTTTACCATTTCCTGAAGAGGGAAATGCAGAGGGTTCCATTCAGGGAAAAACAGTAACACGTTGATGAAAATTTTCAGCTAAATTTCGATATTATTTTTTGCAGCAATTTTCATAATCAATACTTTAACTGGAAACAACAGGCTGAAATTGCGTAAAGAATAATTTTTCAAATTAATTTTGTTAAATTAAAAGCCGTCTTGAACAACAGGAGATTAGGATGTTGATGCCATTTTTACAGCAGTCTTAATTGCCTCAATCATCGAATGTGGATTCGCCTTAAACTGAGGAGCCAACTCGAAAGCAGTTCCGTGATCAGGAGAAGTACGGATAATTGGCAGACCGAGAGTAATGTTAACAGCACGATCGAATCCATATAATTTTAATGGAATGAGTGCCTGGTCATGATAAAGTGCTACCACGGCATCAAATCTGCCTTTACGATGTTCCAAAAAAACTGTATCCGGAGGAAACGGGCCCTCGCATCTTATACCTTTTGCAGCAGCAAGTTCCATTGCAGGACGAATAATGTTATCCTCTTCGTCACCAAATAATCTGTTTTCACCAGCATGTGGATTAAGTCCGGGAATACCAAGTTTCGGATTTGAAATACCCATTTTCTTGAGTCCGGAATTTGTGATTTCCATAACTTCGAGGATAAGTTCCGGTGTGAGTAATTTGAGAGCTTGACGTAAAGAGATGTGAAGCGTTACCATGGTAGCACGCAAATCATCCACAGCCAGCATCATCACTGATCGTTTCCCGTTGCTGTAATATGAAAGCATTTCTGTATGGCCTGGGAAATGGTGCCCTGCTGCCTGGAGTGTCTCTTTGGCAAGTGGAGCTGTGACGATTGCGTCAATTATTTTGCGATTCGCGCTATCGATGGCATTATGAACAAATTGAAATGCTGACTCACCACCCCACACAGAACTTGCTCCAAGTTCCCATTTTCGATCTTTTTGTACCGCCAAATCGATCACAGGAAGACAAAATGAATCATGAAAATTGTTTGTCGATGTACTTTCATTTTCCGAAATTGTTTCAAATGAAAAAGGTGCACCCAGGATTTTATTCATTTCGTTCAATATTTCCGTATCGCCAAAAATCAAAGGTTCCCACTGCTGAAAAGGATACAGGAATTTCAGTGCCCGGATCAAAACCTCCGGACCAATTCCATTGGGGTCACCCATAGTCAGGCCGATTTTTTGTGCTGCATTCAGGGACATTTATATCATTTTTGAAAAAAGTTTATGGATTTACAAAATAAAGTAGCGCTGGTCACTGGAGCCGGAGTTCGGCTGGGACAAGCAATTGCACAAAAATTGGGACAAATGGGAATGCGCGTTGTCATACATTATCACCACTCAGAAAAAGGCGCAAAACAAACTCTAAAACTTCTTTCCGGAAACGAGTTGCGAAATCTTATTCTTCAGGCAGATTTAAAAGAAGTTTCCGCAATAAAAGAACTTGTCCGGAAAGCGGAAGAGCAATCCGGACCGATTTCCGTTTTAATCAATAACGCGGCAGATTTTTTTCCTACTCCACTTTTTTCAACAACTGAAGAAGAATGGGATCATCTGTTTGAAATTAATTTGAAAGCGCCTTTTTTTTTGGCACAAACCGTCGCGAAAGGGATGAAAAAACGCGGAGAGGGCAAAATTATAAATTTGGTTGATGTTTCTGCTGACAGACCATGGGTGAGTTTTTTGCCATATTGTACTTCAAAAGCAGGACTCGGTTCATTAACCAAAGGTTTAGCGCGAGCTTTAGCGCCGGAAATACAGGTCAATGCGATTGCTCCGGGAACTATTCTGCCTCCTCCAGAACATGCTGAAATGGACTTAAGTGTGTCTGTGGAACAAAGTCTTCTCAAACGAATCGGCTTGGCAGAAGATATTGTACAGACGGTCGAATATTTGCTAAAATCGGACTTCGTGACTGGTACAATCCTGCCGGTTGATGGCGGCAGGTCAGTTTATTAAAATTCACACAAGACAGACTATTTTATATGATTTTCCATAAGTATCTATTTTTACTATTTGTTTTAATCTTCTGCTTCGTCCAGGCCCAAGGAGTTTCCCGTTATTCTATTGACGAGCAGGAAAACATCCAAATCTACGAAAGAAGCAGCAGAGCAGTAGTCAACATCAGCAATATTGCGGTTAACTACGATTTTTACTACCGCGCAATTCCTGCCGAATCCGGCTCCGGAACTGGATTCTTGATTAACAAATCCGGTATTATTGTCACAAATTTTCATGTTGTTGAAGGCGCCAGCAAATTGGTTGTAACACTATCCGATAACAGTCAGTGGCAGGGAAAACTGATTGGTGCAGATCCGAATAACGATCTGGCAATAGTACAAATACAGGCTCCTGTTAAAAGTTACGACATCCTGAAATTTACCCATTCGAATGATATAGTTGTTGGTCAAAAAGTGTTGGCTCTGGGAAATCCTTTTGGACTGAGGCAAACCTTAACCACGGGAATTATCAGCGCCCTGGGACGCACCATTTCCGCTAAAAATGGACGAAAAATTGAAGGGATAATTCAAACGGACGCTGCAATCAATCCCGGAAACTCTGGTGGCCCATTACTGGACTCCGAGGGAAATGTTATTGGCATTAACACAGCAATTATTGGTTCCGCAGGTAGTGTGGGCATCGGTTTTGCCGTGCCGAGCAATACGGCCCTGCGTATTCTCCCGGACCTTCTTAAATACGGATACGTGCGGCGTCCGTGGCTTGGGATTGAACCCATTCCAACTGTTTATTTGCGGCGAATTGGAATTGACATTCCAGAGGGAGTTTTGATTGCCAAGGTGGTGAAAGGTGCTTCCGCAGATCAAGCAGGATTACGTGGAGCATCGAGGACGGTGAAAGTTGGACGCTACCAGATTCCATGGGGCGGTGACATAATTACCCATATCAACGATACTCCTGTTGCTACAATGGAAGATTTAGCTCAGCAAATTGAAACAAAAAAAACCGGTGATGCGATCACAGTACGCTACATACGTCAAGAAAGCAAACATTCTGTAATTGTTGAGTTGCTTTTACGTCCAAGATCTTAAACATATTTTTGATACTTTTCCAAATTAAACTTAGCTGAAACCCAATTTACTTTATACTTTGTTTCATTCCAATATCAATTCAAACCGTGTTTAAATAATGGCTGATCGTGTTTACAATTTCAGTGCTGGACCGGCAATGCTGCCGACTCCTGTCATGGAAAAAATTCAAGCAGAGTTTCTTGACTATCAAGGACTTGGTGCATCAATTGTCGAAATCAGCCACCGGCTTCCAATATTTAGAGAAATTCTCAATTCTACCGAATCTCTGTTCCGCGAGTTGACTAATCTTCCTAATAACTACAGAGTGCTTTTCATGCATGGTGGAGCGCAAATGCAGTTTTCAGCAGTTCCACTAAATTTAATGAACCGCAAAAAGCACAAAGGTTCTTACTTTATCACTGGAAGATGGGGCATTTTAGCAGAAAAAGAAGCTCAGCGTTATGGCAACACTGAAGTTTTGATGGATGGTAAAGAATATGAGTATCAGAAAATTCCGGAATTTGACATAAGCAATCTTGATCCGGATACCAGTTATGCTCATTTGACGACAAACAATACGCTTTATGGAACACGCTGGCATTCCTTTCCTGACACTGGGAGTGTGCCTCTTGCGGCGGACGCCACCTCAGATATTTTGTCAAGAGAAATGGATTACTCACAGTTTGGGGTAGTATATGCCGGATTCCAGAAAAATCTCGGCACTTCCGGAACTGCAATTGTAATTGTCCGTGATGACCTGCTGGGCAACGCACTTCCTGAAACTCCAAAATTACTGGATTATGCGCTGTTTGACGAGCATCAATCCATTCCTAACACGATCAATGTATTTGGTGTATATGTGATGCACCTGGTTCTGGAGTGGATCAAAGAACTGGGCGGAGTTCCGGAAATGGAGAAACTGGCGGAGAAAAAATCCGGACTGTTGTATGACGTTCTTGATCATTCTGATTTTTACAGTGCAGTCGCACATTCCGAACACCGCTCAACCATGAACGTTACCTTTCATTTTCCAGAAGAAGAACTGCTCCAGAAGTTTTTAACAGAGTCTGATAAAGAGGGTTTGTTTGGCCTCATGGGACATGCCCAAGTCGGAGGGGCAAGAGCCTCAATTTACAACGCCATGCCGCTGGAAGGAGTTGAAGAACTGGCTCTATTCATGAATGAATTTGAGCGCAAAAATGGCTAAGCTGCCTTGGTTTGATTGACTTGCACCAAGTGATTTGGCCACTGCAAATATTCCTGCCAACTGGGGTCCGGAATTTGGATTTGGAGGGTCTTGGCTATGTTAACCATTTGCCAATAATTTGGTTCAAAAGGTGTTTGAGTTGGCATGACAATATTTGCGCCTTTGCTCAAATTGCATTTTTGGCAGGCAGTCACCACATTCAACCAGCGCATTCCGCCACCTCTGCTTTTCGGAATTACATGGTCAATCGTAAGATAATCTGTTGAGAAGTAACGTTCACAATATTGACAGTGAAAACGGTCACGAAGGAATATGTTTCGGCGGGTGAAATTGACTGTGCCTTTCCGATAATGATAACGGGACATCATCACCACGCTTGGCACAGGTAAGGCCAAGTGCTGCGAGCGGCATATCCAGTCGTCATAGGAACGCAATACAGACACCTTATCAAGATAGAGAGCTTTAATTGCCTGTTGCCAACTTAAAGTGCTCAAAGGCCACAGAGTCAAAGGGTTCCCGTCTTGATTTAGCAAAAGAACTTCTTTCATGTGGACAAAAAAATTAAGGTGACGGCATCAGAACTAGTTCTTACTGAGTTTCCCGCATGAAATTCCGCAGAACTGTATGTAATATGCCACCGTTTTTGTAATATTCGATTTCAACTTGTGTATCTAAACGGCAAGTTACGGGGATCTTTCGATCTCCAACCTTCAGGATTAAATCCTGCCCGGGCGTTATCTTATCATTTAAGCCCAGAACCGCATACTCTTCCTCACCGCTTAAACCAAGTGATTTATGTGTTTCACCTTCTTTGAATTGAAGCGGCAGAACGCCCATTCCTACAAGATTAGAGCGATGAATACGTTCAAAACTTGTGGCGACTACTGCCTTAACACCAAGTAATAATGTACCTTTAGCAGCCCAATCACGAGAAGATCCTGTTCCATATTCGGCGCCTGCTAAAACGACAAGCGGTGTTCCTGATTCTTTATATTTAAGCGAAGCCTCGTAAATTGTAGTCACTTCACCTTCCGGCAAAATTTTTGTGAAACCGCCTTCTGTTCCGGGTGCCAACTCGTTTCGTAATCGGACATTTCCAAAAGTCCCGCGAGTCATGATTCGATCATTGCCTCGACGTGAACCATAAGAATTGAAGTCTGTTTTGTCTGTGCCGCTTTCCAGCAAAAATATGCCAGCAGGAGTTTCTACAGAAAAAGAACCTGCCGGAGAAATATGATCTGTTGTGATTGAATCTCCAAGTTTAACCAAAACTCTGGCTCCTGTGATGTCCCTTAAACTTCCCACCGTCAGTCCCATGTTTTGAAAAAAAGGTGGATTCTGGATGTAGGTTGAAGACTCGTCCCACTGATAAACTTCTCCGGTTCGTTCTTCAATGGCATTCCACAAGGGCGAACTATCCCCAACATCTTTGTATTCTTTCTCATACATTGCGCTGGTTATCAGTTTTTCTTCTTCTGCAATTTCAGCTTTACTGGGCCAAATGTCTTTGAGAAAAACCGGCTGTCCTTCTTTATCAGTGCCGAGGGATTCCTTGTTTAAATCCTGATTCACTGTTCCCGCAATTGCATAAGCCACAACCAGCGGCGGACTGGCCAAATAATTAGCCTTTACATGCGGACTTATCCTTCCTTCAAAATTTCGATTGCCAGACAAAACTGAGGTAACTACCAAATCTCCGTCATTGATTGCCGTGACAACACTTTCCGGCAAAGGTCCGGAGTTTCCAATACAGGTAGTACAACCGTAACCTACAGTATGGAAACCAAGTGCGTCAAGATATTCATTCAAGCCGGTTGCCTGCAGATAATCTGTTACTACACGTGAACCAGGACCAAGAGAAGTTTTGACCCAGGGTTTACGATTTAAACCTTTCTCAACCGCTTTTTTAGCAAGCAATCCTGCAGCAAGCATTACGGAAGGATTACTTGTATTTGTACAGGAAGTGATTGCCGCAATTACCACAGAACCGTGTTTTAATTCTCCGGAAGAAATGCCGCGCACCGGAATTGAAGTTTCCAGTTTGTTTCCACTCAACTCAAATCCACGTTCTTTATTGGATGCCCGCAAAGTTTTTTGCCAGTTTGACTGCATTTGCGAAAGATTGACACGATCCTGCGGACGTTTCGGTCCGGCAAGCGCAGGCTCAACCGTAGACAGATCAAGCTCTAATGTATCTGAAAAATTAGGATCCGGTGTGTCACTTGTCCGGAAAAGTCCCTGTGCTTTACAATATCTTTCTATCCGTTGAACCAAGAATTCCGGACGTCCGGTCCCGCGTAAATAATTCAAACTTTCGTCATCTACCGGAAAAAAGCCCATGGTGGCTCCATATTCCGGAGCCATATTTGCCAAAGTAGCACGGTCTGCCAAGGTTAAATTATTCAAACCCGGACCAAAAAATTCGACGAATTTTTCCACCACACCTTTTTTCCGCAACATTTCAACAACCCGTAAAACCAAATCGGTTGCTGTTGTACCTTCCAGCAGTTTGCCAAGAAGTCGGAAGCCGATTACTTCCGGAATCAGCATATAAATCGGCTGACCGAGCATGACCGATTCGGCCTCAATTCCTCCTACTCCCCAACCCATCACTCCAAGCCCGTTAATCATTGTGGTGTGAGAATCAGTTCCGACAAGTGTATCCGGAAAACAAACACCATCACGGGACTGAACAACACTTGCGGCTATTTCAAGATTCACCTGATGCACGATACCAACACCTGGCGGATAGACATTAAAATTATCAAAAGCTTGCTTACCCCACTTGAGAAATTCGTATCGTTCACGGTTGCGTTTGAACTCAATTTCCATATTTTTACCGAGCGCGCCGGAACTTCCAAAAGCATCAACTTGTATAGAGTGGTCAATCACCAAGTCCACCGGCACACGTGGATTAATCAAATTCGGATCACCATTCATCGCCACCATTGCGGAGCGTAGAGATGCCAAATCTACTACTGCCGGAACACCTGTAAAATCCTGCAAGATCACGCGCGAAGGTTTATAAGGTATTTCTTTCGTGGATTTTACGGATGCATTCCAGTTGGCCAGTGCAGTCACATCTTCCGGACGTACCTGAAAATTATCGAGATTTCGAAGCGCCTGCTCCAGCAAAATCCGAATGGAAAAAGGGAGACTGTCAACTGGACCTATTCCATCCTTTTGCAACTTTTCTAAACTGTAGAGTATGGCTTTACCTTCACCACTTTCAAAATCTACACGGCATCCAAACTGATTATCTGACACTGCTCCTCAAATATAAAAAACACAAAAAGCTTCATTGAATCAATATAAACTTTGAAAACTTTTTGTAAAAAAAGTTAAATCACATGTAAGAATCTACAATGCTTATTGAAAAATCTCAAGTTTTTATGATTTTAGAAAGGATGCCGTTCCTACAATATTTTGTTTTTGAGAGGCAAAAAAATGATGCTTCGAACCTTGAAGCCTACATTGAAATGAGTGATAATAGAGTGTTCAAAAAATAATAATTTTATTAATTTCAAAGCATATTTATAAGCTAATCATGTTTAAACCTCTTTTCTTAATTACTTTCCTTTTGTTAATTTTTGGCGGAGGACTTTTCATTTATCAAGATCAAACAAACTATACAAAACCTCAAAATTCTAATTTCGGCAGACAAAAATTATTGGAACAACTTGACACAAAAGCATTATACCAGATCAAGATTCAGGAGGAAGGTTCGGTTGTTTCCCTACTTCAGTTGCAGGGCGGAGGTTGGCGGGAGCAATCTTTGGATTACGATGCGGACATCTTGCCAATTCAGGATTTGCTGCTCAATCTGTCGCAAATACGGCTGGGTGACTTGGTGACAAACAATCCTGATCATCATGCACGTTTCCAGTTATTAGCACCTCCGGAGAAACTGGAAGAGTGGAACAAAGATCGTCACGCAAATTCAATAACACTATTACGCGGAGACGGAACCTTGATTTTGAGTTTGCTGCTCGGCAAAGAGCGTATTAAAGGAGAAGGACAGTATGTACGGCACACAGGTTCCGATAAGATATATTTGATCCCGGAACAGCTGACTGTGGATTCTGCCGTTGAAGACTGGCTGAAAAAAGATTTGCTTGCATTAGAATCTAAGCAGATTGCAAGCCTCAAACTTGAAAACGGTAAGGATATTTCTTTTTCTGTAAGCCGAGAAAGTGCTGAAACTGATTGGAAGTCTGCCAATGAAAACGCAAATCTTCCTGATTCAGAAAGAATAACGAAAGCACTTGATAGACTATCGGGTCTTTCTTTTTCGAAATTATTAAAAAAAGATTTTGCGCCTGAGGAATTGGAAGGGTCTGACAATGCAGAGGAAACCTTGTTGGTTTCGTTATTTGATGGAAGGATTTTTACACTGAACTTGCAAAAAAATGACGTATCCTATGAAAATTATATTTTGACTATGCGTATGGGTATTTTGCAGGGGGCATCCGAAAGTGCAAATGCTGAAGACTCAATAATTCGCCAGGAAATGGATGTCTTTAACAAGAGAGTAAATGGTCGTTTTTTTGAAATCAGTTCCTGGGTAGGAAAAGAACTATTACTCAGTGATCAATGATCCAGCAATTTTTTACTTTTGAGTAAAACAAGATGTCAATCCGGATGACTTCCGAACACACTGAGCTGACGTTCCACTATATGCGTGTAGGTGGACAGGTAGAAACTCTGCTTGATTTTTTACTGCGGCGTTTTCGCTATTTAGACGATAAGGAGTGGAGCAAAAACATTAAAGCACAGCGACTTTGGGTTGATGGCAAATTGGGACGCGCAAATTTAAAGTTACGCAGCAGTCAAAAAATAGTTTATTTGCGTCCGGATTATCTTGAACCTGAAGTTGATCGCCACTTTGAAATCATTTTTGAGGATGATGCATTAATAGCTCTGAGCAAATCAGGAAATTTGCCTACCAGTCCTTCAGGCAAATATTTTAAAAATACCCTCGTTAGTTTGATAAAGGCCCAGTTTGGCTGGAAAAAACTTTATACACTCCATAGGCTTGACCGTGAAACCAGCGGTGTAATTGTTTTTGCTAAAAAACATGAAATTGCTCAAACGATGGCGGAACATTTTCGCAAAAAACGGATTCATAAAATTTATTCTGCAATACTCAACCGGCATCTTCCCAATAATTCTGCACATAAAAATACGGAGGCTTACATTTCGCTGCCGATTGGTCAGGACGTGAAGAGTGAAATCCGCATAAAACAAAGTGTTAATTTTCAGGGAAAACCCTGCCAAACCCATTTCAGAGAAATAGAAAAAATGGGTGATTATTCCTTAGTTGAGGTACGTCCATTAACCGGCCGAACACACCAAATCAGGGTTCATGCCGCACACATGGGATGTGCAATTGTAGGTGATAAACTCTATGGGTTGCCGAATGATGGTTTTATTAACTGGTTAAGCGAAGGTGATGATTATTTGCGGGCACACAATTTTCCTCTCCATAGACAGTTACTGCATGCACTGGAAATTCGTTTTCCACATCCTGTTACAAATGAAGAGACAGTGATTCGTGCTGAGGAAAATAATTTGCTGACAGAATTAAATCAAACCCTTTAAGAAATAAGATACTCATACAATTCAGGTAAAAATATGAACATTTTAGAAACAGTAAATTTCTGGGCTAAAAACCCTTATTTTGACCCAAAGACACGAGCAGAAGCAAAAATGCTTCTGGCTGATGACAAAGAAATTGAACGTGAAGATAGTTTCGGCAGTCTCCTGGAATTTGGTACGGGCGGCCTCAGAGGTATCATGGGTGTCGGCACAAATCGTATAAACCGTTACACAATACAAATGGCAACTGAAGGTGTTGCACGGATAATTGAAGGAAAGAAAAACGAATCCAGCGCAAAGGGTGTAGTCATCGGTTACGATTCCCGTCACCGCTCATTTGAATTTGCGCAAGTCAGCAGCGAAGTTTTAGCTGCACATGGAATCCCGGTATATTTGTTCCGCGAAATTGCACCAACGCCGCTTGTTTCCTGCGAACTTTTGCGTCGCAATGCTATTGCCGGAATTATTATTACTGCCAGCCACAATCCTCCGGAATACAATGGTTACAAGGTTTATTGGGAAAATGGAGGGCTGATTGTTCCTCCGGAAGACGGACAGATTATCGAAGAAGTCCGGAACATTACCCGTATTGATGCAATTCCAACAATTGCTTTTGAAAAGGCACTGCAGGAAGGGAAAGTTGAATGGATCGACAATGAGGCAGATGAATATTATTTGCAAACAGTCAGAAAATTAAGTCTGGGAGATCGTGAATATAATAAGAAATTGGGTGTGGTTTTCACTCCACTTCACGGTACAGGTGGACGGTTGGTTCCCGAATTGCTGCGTCAACAGGGGTTTGAAAATGTTAAAGTTGTTGCTGAACAAATGCTTCCGGATGGAGATTTTAGCACAGTTGCTTCACCCAATCCTGAAGAAATAAAATCCTTTGAAATGGCACAGTCCTCAGCATCTGCTGGTGATGAACTTATCCTCGCTAATGATCCGGATGCTGATCGACTTGGTGTAATGGTGCGAGATGCTGCGAAAAATTGGCATTGGTTATCAGGTAACCAAATTGGAGTTCTGATTCTGGATTTCATCCTTTCTGCTTTAAAACAGCAAAATCGCTTGCCTGAAAAAGGAGTTGTGATAACAACTGTCGTAACTTCACCTCTTGTTTCAAAAATGGCCAGAGAAAACGGCTTGCATGTAATTGAAGTTTTAACAGGTTTTAAATGGATTCGACAAGCTGCTTTGCGTTTTGAAAAAGAACAGGGAGGAAAGTTTATCTTAGGTATGGAAGAGAGTCACGGTTTTTTAATGGGAAGCCATTCCGGCGATAAGGACGGAATTTGGGCATCAATGGCTTTTGCTGAAATGGCCGCTGCACTAAAGCAAATGAAGCTGACACCAATTGATAGACTAAATCAGATTTATCAGCAATACGGGATGCATCTGGACGCTCTCAGGGCACAAACATTCAAAGGTGCAAAAGGGATGGCGAAAATTCAGCAAATTATGCAGGAGCTGCGCAACTCACCGCCAAATACTGTAGCAGGACAAGCTGTGGTTAAAATAACAGATTATTTGGAAAACAAAATAATTTACGCAAATGAAACCAGACCCGGTCCAGGATTGCCGCAGTCAAATGTTATTTCACTCGAAATGGCTGATAATTCCAGAATAATTGCGCGTCCTTCCGGAACCGAACCAAAAATTAAATATTACTTTAATTTGTATGGAAAAGATTCTGAACAGTTACAGGACCGTCTTGCTGCTATTCAGGCAGACTTTATCAGTGACTAATAAACAGTAATCGATGAGCAGTAATCCATTGTCAATTATTCGCAAACTAGCAATTGCTTTGCTACTCGGTGGACTGTCGTCCACTCCTTTGCTGGGACAGAGTCTGTTTGTAGAACAGGCAGAGTCAACGGTTGTTATTCAACGGGACAATCTGGTGCGGGCCAAAACTAAAGCGCTGAAAGAAGCAAAAGCACAAGTAATCCTGCAGGCAGTCTCCAGGTTTCTTGACTTCAATGACACTGTTACACTGAAACCGCTTTTGCTGAAACATTTTTTGGAACAACCGGATGATTTTATTGAATCTATTCGAGTAATCGGTGAAGGAAATACTTCAGACCTGACTGAATTCACCATAAAGATAGAAACGCAGATATATCGTTCACGTTTACTGTCAGTATTTCGTAAACTGGGACTGCCAACTCAAGAAGAACGGATTCCATTCCGTGATGTTTTTCTGATTTATGTTGCGGATAACGCCTTACGTCAGCAAAGAGTTTTGGCCCCGTTTTTAGAACAACTGCAAACAAGACTTAGACCTTACCGTATTCGCGCCAAAGTTATCGTCATTGAAGACCGGGATTTACCGATTGAAGCAGGACTGCAGGCTAGATTGGCTTTATTGCCCAACAAAACCACCGAAAATATTGACGGGACTGCTTTGGCATTACTTGAACTAAAACTAAGACTTTCCGCTCAACAGGAACAATCCCAAAAAGGAACCCTTAATGCTCAATTTATTTTTTGGTCTCAAAAGGACGAACTTGCTGAGTCTTCCAGAAGTGCAACCAGCACAACCGTAAAGCTATCTTATTTATCATGGCAGACTGAAGAGATTATTACTGCAATCCTTGACAGTTTATTGCTCCAATGGACTCCTGTTATTCAAAAAGCATTGGAGATGAATCAGGGAATCGGTACACAAGTAAAGATCAAATTTAGAGGTTTGCCAGGACCTATAGAAGAACAACTATTAGTTAAATCTTTATTTCAGAATAATCCCCGCTGGAAAAAACTGAGTTTGGACATAATTGCCAGCGATTATATATCTTATCAAGCACTTTTTTTAGGATTGCAAGAGAAAATTTTTAGGGAGTTTGTTGCACCGCAGAATGCGCCATTTGAAATTACTGCTGTATTTTGGGAAGAGACTTTTTTAGTTGTGGATGTTAAATGGAAAGAAATCACCGAATCTCTGGAACCATTCCTTGACACAATGGTAGAAAGCGGATTAGCAGAACTGGATTCCGTAGAGGAAAACTTGCCGAAGCCAAACCTTCAAGTACCGTTACGTACATTCAAGCAAACCTACAACCTTCCTTTACCAAGCACAGTTTACGATCATATTCGACATCGTGGAGACAGTACATTATTCAGGATTGAGCCTCTCAACAACACGCAATCAAAGGAGACAAACAAAGTTACAAGCTTGTCCTGGTTCCGTATCGGCCCTACCAACCTACGACCGAAACTTACTTTATATGATCAAAACCGTAAACGAATTAAGTCTTACATGTTGCGAAAGAAGAAACAATTTTTGTTCAAATATAAAATACCTGAAGGGAAACAGGCATTTTATTTAAGAATATCTGACGAAGTCGGTTTCCTTAAAGATGTTGCCGGTAGCTACCAGTCTTTTCGTTATGTTTTGACTGTAAATTAAGTTTTGACAGAATTTTTAACAGTTGTTGTTTTGAGCTTTCGGACCTGCTTCATTTGTGCTTTGCTGATTCTGAACTTGAAAAATATATCGCCAATTGCTATTTCATCACCATCCTGAAGAAAACGTTGTTCAATTCTCCGTCCGTTCACCAAAGTCGTTTCATGAGTAAGCAGGTTCTGAATCTTCCATGATTGTCCTACCCTATATATTTTTGCATGCCGTAAGGAAACCTCATTGCTGACAACAATTACATCATTGGAACTTGATGTTCCCAATGTATTCAAATTTCTGACTAAAGGAATTTCCTGCTGAATTCCCGCAATGGTCAGGATCGGTGTTCCTTTTTTAACAGGACCTTTTGGTATAACACCTGTGATTGGAAGCTGCAAATCCACACGTGTCTGGTGTTGAATTTTGCCATCCGGAACATCATTGTTACAATAAAGCAAAATCATTTCTCCAACATCCAAGACATCGTTATCACATAAAATTGTTCGATGGGAACGTCTCCGGTTGATCAGCAGCGCATTTTTGTAATTTTTATCTTCCAGTAAAAAAGTATTTTGATGTGGAGTTAAAATCACTCGATTTAAATTTGCAGACAAACGATATTTTTTGCTTGTTTGAATCTTTGCCAAAAACTCAAGTGTTTGAACTTCAGCTTTAAGCGGAATGAAAGGGCATTGTTCATTTAGATTGAGCAGCTTAAAACCAGGCCCGCTGGATGCGCTCAGCTTTGGTTTTCGCAGGTACCAAAGTACATATATAACCAAAAGCACAACTACAAATACTAACAGAGCCTCAACCAGATTCAATAAGGGATTTTCAGCAATCTTAAGGAAGTACGTTTCCGGGAACAAAAAGTCCGCAAACGAAGGGGGCGAGATTTCCTTTTTCAGCACATCGCCCGCAGCCAAGGCTTCGGCCGCGAGTAAAGATGTTGAATTGAGGACTCCAAGAAAAAAGAGGCCAACGCTATTCGCGCAGGCACGGAGACATCGATCTGTTTGAGAGAACATCAGATTTCATAGTACTGCAGCAGCGCTGTACCAATTTTGATGACATCTCCTTTTTTCATGGATTGTTGTTGATCGACCAAACGATAGTTCACCAGGACTTCACTACCTGCGTCTGTATTCTCAATAAAGACTTGTTCGTCTTTTTTGAAAATATGCGCGTGTAAGTCACACACTTCTGCATAACCTTTTAAAATGAAATCATTCTTTGAACCATAACCTAAAGTGAATTTATTTTGATCAAGTAAAAAAATTTGGCCTTCTTGCTTGCCTGTTAAGACTCTCAAAGCAGAAGAAGTTACACGATTTTCTTTCAGTCCAATAAGTAAAGGGATGCTGAAACCGGCAAGAATCAACCCGTAAAGGTGTTCAGGACCGCTCATCTGGTACAGCAGCAATAATTCAAAAATTCCACCACCGATTACTCCCCCAATTCCTCCACTAATTATGCGTGGCCATAATAAACCGGAATGATAGTGAAACAACTCGGTGGTTCCTACAATAAATAATCCTAAAAGTATCCAACTTGTCAAACGGCTTAGTATGGGGGATAACTGCCATGTTTGGAGAACATGACCAAAACCAAAGCAGAATAAGCCTATAATCGTGCCCGTCAAAGCGCCAAAAAACATTTTGGATAATATGAGTACCAAGTCATGATGGTACCAAAGTGAAGCTCTTGCCTGTAGAATCATACCTAACCCAAGGCCGATTAAGGCCCCTTCATAAATAAAATTATTCAGCCAAGCAGTGTCCATCCCTACAAATCCAGTAGTGGAAAGAGCATCAAACACGTGAAACCCGCTTTGTATTAACGCCCAGCTAAAGAGGCCTCCCAGAAGACCCAACATGGAATAATACAAGGTGCGCATTGATTTCATAAAAACCAAACTATTGAAACAATACTGTTAGAGCAGCCAATTCAAACTACAGGAACTTACTGCTCTTCTTTAAAAATATGGAAACGAAGTCAGAAGCTGACAGGCAGGAACTTTCTGGTTGGTACTTGTGTAATTGAAAATTCGCAGAAGTCAACTTATCACCACTCAGCTTTTCGACTTCAGAAGGTAAGGATAATGTGAACGAAATAGAACCACAAGTTTTTTTATTGTCGAGGTCTATTTGCCCCGCGTCTTCTTAGAAAAGTAGGAATATCTAAATTTTGAAAAAATGCCGGATTTTCAGTTTGATTAGCCCAATCGGGAATCAACGGACTTGTCTCAACTGTGCTGGTTTCGGTTTCAAGAATTTTTTCGGTAAGAATCTCCGCATACGATGGGGTGTTCGGAAAAGTTTTTTCATCAGCATTCAGTTTAGTTGTCTCTGCATTTGAACCATGTATTGAGTATGTTGCTGCATCAATCAAGTCTGATGAAGAAATGTCTCTCGGCAAATCTTCAAATGCTCCATTTTCATCTTCATCTAGACCAGTAATATTTGAATCTTCTTCCGAAGCCAATTCATTTGTAAATAAAACTGTCGTTTCCAACTTTGTTTCATCACTTTCAATGGAATTATTTATTGATTCATCTATGGATTCCATCTCACCCTGTGTGTTAATATCTTGATCCTCCTGGTTGGCAGAAAGAACAGAAATTTCCTGACTCAAAAATTCTTCCTGCTCACCAAAAGCTGATTCTTCACCAGAATCTTCCGGATGCTCCGGAAAATCTGCAAAGCTGGTTCTGGTCTCTGTTCCATTAAGAGATTCAAGATCTTTTACTGCTGGAGTTGTACCCTCATTAAAATCCATTGTAACGTCAGATTCAGCTGAACTGCTGGCCGCAATTTCAAGTTTAACCTCAGATTTTCTTTCATCAGTTTTTGAATTTAAATTGGAATGCTCCTTTGTTCCTGCAAGCACATCAAACGGTTTAGCAGGCAAATTTGGTACAGAGATTTTTACAGAATCTTCATCGTGTTCATCAAAACCGGTTGCAATGACAGTTATCATCATTTGGTCGTCAAAATCAGGATTGATTGCCGCCCCCCAAATTATTTCTGCATCTTTGTGCCCGTGTTCCTTGATGAATGTTGAAGCTTCATCAACCTCCTGCATTCCCATTGACACTCCTCCCACGACATTGATTAAAATGCCACGTGCCCCATCAATCCTGTTGTCGTTTAATAGAGGACTGTGAAGAGCCTGTTCTGCTGCATGTCTTGCTCTATTTTCTCCAGAGGCAATTCCGGTACCCATTACAGCCTTTCCTTTATTTGCCATTACAGTCCGGACATCCGCAAAATCTAAATTAACCAGGCCATCTCTGGTTATCAGGTCTGATATTCCTTGAACTCCCTGTCGCAATACATCGTCCGCATACCCAAAGGCCTCTGTCATAGGAGTCCGTCTGTTGATGATACTGAACAAGTTTTCGTTTGGAACAACAATTAATGTATCAACATGATCTCTCAATTCAATCACTCCCACATTTGCCACCTTTCGTCGTCGTTTTGCTTCAAAATTGAAAGGTAAGGTCACAACACCAACAGTGAGGGCTTTCAGGTCCTGTGCAACTTGAGCTACGATTGGGGTACCACCCGTACCGGTTCCACCACCCATACCTGCAGCAAGAAAAACCATGTCCGCACCTTGCAGGGAATCCCTTATTTGATCAATACTTTCCAAGGCGGCATTGCGACCAATTTCCGGTTTAGCACCTGCGCCCAATCCTCGTGAACATTGGCTGCCGATCTGCAGTTTTTGAGGAGCCATGGATTTACGTAAATCCTGTAAGTCTGTATTTGCCACAATGAAATCAACACCTAGTACACCCGACTGAATCATGCGATTTACGGCATTTCCTCCGCCTCCCCCAACTCCGACAACTTTGATGTTTGGAGTATCGTCACGAACAGGTTGAATATCAGAAAAATTTAGCATTTTGTCTCCATTTGTTGGTTCGAGAAAATCGGGTTTGGTCTTGAGCAAACATTTTAAAACTAAAAGAAATCTTGCATCCAATCTTTCATTCGTCTGGATACCTTATGAAATAAATTCGTATCATCACCTACAAAATTCAGTTTACCCTGATTACTGGTGATTCCATAACGTACAAGTCCTACACTGGTTGCATATTTAGGAGAGTAAATCATTTCTCGCAAACCAGAAATATTTTCCGGATATCCCACCCGAACAGGCAAATTCAAGACCTTGGAAGCAAGTCGATCTGCACCGGACATGATACAGGTGCCGCCGGTAATAACCACGCCTGAAGCCATCAATGTGTGAAAATGCGTTTTTTCAATTTCATGAGCAATCAATTCAAATATTTCCCTGAAACGATCCTCGATAATACTGGAGAGTACTCGCTTTTGCATGGTACGGTTATTTCGCCCTCCTACACTTGGAACGTCGATCATTTCATCTTCTTTCACCATACTGGCCATCGCCACACCAAACTTATGTTTAATTTCCTCTGCTTCTCGCAAAGGTGCACCCAGGCCTATCGCAATATCGTGTGTCAAATGATTTCCACCCAGGGCCAATACCGCCGTATGGACAATGCTTCCTTCTGAATAAATTGTGACATCCGTTGTACCTCCGCCTATGTCAACCAGTACTACTCCCACCTCCTGCTCGTCAGGGCTGAGGACTGCCTGACTTGAAGACAAAGGTTCCAAAACAATGTCCTCAACATCAAGTCCTGACTGGTTACAGCATTTAATAATATTTTGTGCTGACGTAACTGAACCGGTCACAATATGTACATTTACCTCTAAACGCGCGGCTGCCATACCGAGTGGATTTTGCACGCCATCCTGATCATCCACAATGAATTCTTGAGGAAGGATGTGTAATACTTCCCTATCATTCGGAATCAAAACTTGAGCTGCGTCTATTACACGGCGAATGTCTTCTTCAGTAACTATTCGGTTATGATAAACCGTGACCATCCCCCGGCTGTTTTGACCCCTGATATGATGTCCGGCAATTCCGGCATAAACCGAGCGAATCTGGGCGCCGCACATTAATTCACATTCTTCAACTGCCTTTTTAATTGCCTTAACGGTCTTTTCTATGTTGACAACAACACCCTTGCGCAAACCTTCTGATTTTGCCGTGCCGACACCAACTACATTCAATTCTTCAACGTCATCACCTTCAACTGCAATTGCACATATTTTTGTAG
>DTUH01000320.1 GCA_012964265.1 Candidatus Lambdaproteobacteria bacterium | reverse complement strand
ATTAAAGTCAAAGACGGAGCCGTAGTCGAAGAAGGCTTGAGTTATGTCATCAGCAGTTGGGATGAAACAGCATTGGAAGCAGCTCTGCAAATGACGGAAGACGTGGGCGGAGAAGTGACTTTACTGACCATCGGTCCGGACAAGGCAGCAGAATCCTTGCGCAAAGGTCTGGCTATGGGTGCACACAAAGCAATTCATGTCAAATACGACGACGCTAAAGGAACCGACTCCTTTGCCTATGCGAAAATTTTGCAAAAAGTTTTAGAAGGACGTGAATATGATCTAATTCTCACAGGAAAACAGGCACAAGACACTGATGCCGGTTTGACTGCACCTATGCTTGCCGAGTTCC
This sequence comes from Candidatus Lambdaproteobacteria bacterium, assembly GCA_012964265.1. GTDB lineage: Bacteria > SAR324 > SAR324 > SAR324 > NAC60-12 > Arctic96AD-7. Next base: position 4,982 of record DTUH01000320.1, on the reverse strand, counting down.
TGGGTTTGCCGCAAGTTACCAATATTATCCGTTTCAGCGATGTTTCTGAGCAAAATATCACGCTTTACCGCCAGGGTGACCATGCTACAGAAGTTTTGGAAATGAATCTTCCGGGAGTGGTAACTGTAAACGACAGCCTGAACGAACCGCGTTTAGCTTCGATGCGCGGCATTATGATGGCAAAGAAAAAACCGCTTGAAGAAGTAGACTTGGATGAACTTGGTGTTTCAGCCGAAATGCGTGGTGCACAAGCTTCTATGACCGAAGTTTTACAGTACGACAAACCTGAATCACGTAAAGAAGGCAAAATCTTTGAAGGCGATGAGGCCGATACCGTAAAACAAGCTATGGAACTACTGGTCAGCGAAGCTAAATTTTTAGCGTGAAATCTATTTTTAGCCGCTAAGAACACTAAGAAAAATAGCTTAGCCTGACTTAGCGAACTTAGCGGCCTAAATTCTGAAACTTGAACTTTGAAACTTAAAAATGACTAAAATTCTTATTGTTGCTGAAGTCAAAAACGGCGAAATTAAAAAAAATACTCTTGAATTATTATCCTTCGCCAAGTCGCAAGGATTTGAAAATGAGGCTGTGTTGCTGGGTTCCGGTATTTCCGGACAAGCGGATGTTTTAGCCGGACAAGGCACTTCGACAGTCTATTTGGGTGATGATGCGTCTTTGGAAATTTACAACACAGAGCAATACACCGCTTTAGTTTCTGATGCAATTCAGCAATCAGGTGCAACCCAGGTTTGGCTGTCCTCTTCAGAGTTGGGTCGAGATCTGACCCCGCGAGTAGCCGCACGTCAAGGCGTGGGAGCACTGAGTGACGTAACTCAGATTGAAATCAGTGGTGATGAAATCACGGCCTACCGTCCCTGTATGTCCACTAAAGTAATCCAAAAATGCAAATTCAGCAAAGACGGTTTGCGCGTTGTCAGCATCCGCAGCGGATTTTTTGAAGCAGAAGAAACATCGCCGACACCGGCCATCACGGTGTCTCTTTCAATTCCGGAAGGCCATTCAAAACTAAAGGTCAAAGAAGTTCAAGTTGAGGTGAGTGACGAAGTGGAACTAAACGAAGCAAGCATTGTGGTATCAGCCGGTCGAGGCGTAGGCGGTACAGAAGGTTGTGATTTCGTTAAGCCGTTGGCCACAGAATTAGGAGCAGCTTTCGGTGCATCACGTGCTGTTTGCGACGCGGGTTGGCTGCCGCACAAACATCAAGTCGGACAAACCGGAACCATGGTCACTCCGGATTTTTATTTTGCATTAGGTATTTCAGGTGCAATTCAGCACTTGGCCGGAATGTCAGGTTCAAAAGTCATAGTTGCCGTCAATAAAGACCCGGACGCTCCTATTTTCAAAGTAGCCGATTACGGAATCGTCGGAGACCTTTTTAAAGCGGTTCCTGTTTTGCGGGAAGAAGTTCAGAAGCTAAAGGCATAACGAAAAATTGAAGTAGAATTATAGTATGAAGCTGGAAAAATGAAATCACATTACAGAGCAGTCGTTATTGGTGGAGGTATAATCGGTGCCAGCACCTTGTACCATTTGGCAAAAATGGGTTGGAACGATGTGGTTCTTGTGGAGAAAATCGAGTACACATCCGGTTCAACCTGGCATGCAGCCGGGTTGTTGCCGCTGTTCAATATGAGTTACAGCGTAGGGAAAATCCATAAATACAGTGTGGATTTATACCAGAGGCTTGAAGCAGAAACCGGACAGCACGTCAGTTTTCACAAAACCGGAAATTTACGTTTGGCCCGTAATCAGGAGCGCATGGATGAGTACAAACGTTATTGTGGAACCGCATCCACGATTGGTGTACCATTTGAAATGATAGGTCCTGCTGAAATCAAAAAACTATGGCCTTTCGCCAAAGTCGATGACCTCGTCGGCGCACTTTATCATCCGGACGACGGTCATGTGGCTCCGGTCGATGTGACAATGGCTTTGCTCAAGGGCGCACGGGCCAACGGCGCAGAAACTTTTTCAGAAGTCGAAGTAACCGCAATGGCGCAAAAGCTGAATGACGAATGGGTAGTAAGCACTAACAAAGGCGATATTACCTGTGATGTTGTCGTTTCATGCACAGGAAATTATGCACGTGAAACCGGACGCATGGTCGGTCTGGAATTGCCGGTTGTACCTGTCGAACATCAGTTTATCGTAACCGGACCTATTCCGGAATTGGTAGAATACAACCGAAGCGGAAATCTGGAAATGGCGGTTTTACGCGAAAGCGATTCCTCATACTATATGCGTCAGGAAGCAGACGGATTGATTCTTGGACCGTATGAAAAAGGTGCACCTTGTTGGGCACTTGACGGAGTACCTGAAGGTTTTGGTCAAGAACTTTTACCTCCGGATTTGGAACGGCTTGAACCGCATATTATTGCGGCAGGAGAGCGGGTACCTATTTTTGAAACAGCCGGAATAAAAGACCACATCAACGGTCCTATCGCCTACACTCCGGATGGGAATCCGATAGTAGGACCGGCTTGGGGATTGCGTAATTTTTGGCTTTCGGAAGGGCACAGTTTCGGCATCACCGCTGCCGGAGGTTCCGGAAGACATCTGGTGGAATGGATTATTGAAGGTTCTCCAAGCATCGACATGAATGGAGTAGATCCGCGACGTTTCAGCGCATCGCAATCAACCCGTGATTTCATCAAAGAAAAAAACGAAGAGTGCTATGAGCATGTCTTTGTTATTCATTACGATTTTGAGGAACGTCCCGCAGCACGTCCTGCAAAAACGAGCCCGATTTATGAGCGGCAAAAAGCACTCAATGCCGCCTTCGGACAGCGTTATGGTTGGGAGCGTCCAAACTGGTTTGCGACACATGGTAATGAACCTTTAAATGAGTACAGCTTTCATACCCGTCGAACAAACTGGTTTGAAACAGTAGGTCGGGAAGTTAAGGCAGTAAGGGAAAGAGTTGGCTTGTTGGATTTGACATCATTCACCAAACACGAAATTTCAGGTGATGGTGCAGAAGAATATCTGAATAACATGATAGCCAACCGCTTACCAGCCAAGCAAGGTGGTACGGTTTTGGGACATGCCCTCACAGAATCCGGAGGCGTGGAGTCGGAATTTACGATTACCCGTGACGGTGATAAGTTCTATGCAGTCAGTTCCGGAGCAGCAGAGCGTCATGATCATGATGTTTTACTGCGCACTCTGCCCCGTGACGGAAGTGTAACGCTGAAAAACATCACGCTTGAACTGGGAACTCTGGTAGTTTGTGGACCGCGTGCGCGTGATTTGCTGTCAAAAATTACGGATGCAGACCTTTCCAATGACGGTTTTCCGTGGCTCACTTCTCAACGCATTACGGTTGCCGGAGTACCGCTTTTGGCTTTGCGCGTAAATTTTGTCGGTGAGCTTGGCTGGGAACTGCACCATCCCATAGAACAGCAGGTAGAATTATTTGACGCAATTGTAGAGGCTGGCGCAGAATATGGACTGCAGCATTTCGGTATGTATGCGATGGAATCGATGCGTCTCGAAAAATCGTACCGCATGTGGGGTTCAGATTTAACTCGCGAATATTCTATTCTGGAAGCCGGATTGAGCCGTTTTGTGAAACTCAAAAAAGATGAGTTTGCCGGTAAAGAGGCTTTGGTAAAACAAAATGAAACCGGAGTTCTACAAGAATTCGTCACACTGGAAATTGACGTTACCGATGCCGATGCAATGGGAAGCGAACCGATTTTCCGCGACGGAACTATGGTCGGTCGCGCAACTTCCGGGTGTTATGGACACAGCGTCGGAAAAAGCCTGGCTCTGGCTTATGTCCAAGCCGGAAACAGAGACATCGGTACTGAGCTGGAAATCGAAATCCTTGGTGAACGTCGCTCGGCTCTCGTGATTCCGGAATCCCCCTGTGATCCGGACAATCTAAAATTAAGGGCCTGACACTCCGGAGCACAACTTGAATTAATTCCACAAATAAGCACTCGTTTTTTTACCTGCCACCTTCCCTTCAAATACCAGTTTTGCAGTAAAACCGGTTACACCTGCACATACATGCAAGGGCAGCAAGTGTTCCTCTCTTGGATGACAATACCTGGCAAAAGGGGCTTCATTCCACTCAATCAATTTCCGCTCCCGAATACTTGGAGAATAGTTTGGGTTAGTGCAGGTATCTATCAGCCACTGTTCAAATTCCTCATTCTTGAAATCAATGTCCGAGTTTTGAGACATAATGGCCTGCATGTTATGAAATGTAAAACCTGAGCCAATTATCAGCGTATTTTCATTTCTTAATTTTGAGAGCGCCTTTCCAAGTTTAAAATGATATTCAGGATTTAAATTTTTCAAAAGGGATAATTGAACACACGGAATTTCTGCTTCTGGAAACATGATTTTTAAAGGTACAAACATCCCATGATCAAAACCACGTTGCTCATCGAGTTGTGTTTCAATACCACTTGCCTGCAATAGACTAAATATCCTTTTAGCTAAAACAGGATTCCCCGGAGCCGGATATTCAAGCTTATACGCCTCATCCGGAAAACCGTAATAGTCGTATATTAACGACGGTCTTTCTCCGCTTGTAATTGTTACTATCTCTTCTTCCCAGTGAGCGCTGATAATCAGGATGGATGATGGTAAAGCGAGGGTTGGAGTTATTTCTTTTAGGAAGCTGACCAATGTAAGATGAGATTCATCTCCCAGCAGTGGCAAGGGACCGCCTCCATGCGGAATAAACAAAACAGGACAAAGCTGATTACTATTTTGCATTTTATATTTTGAATTACTGCTTTAGATCCTGACGCTGACTGACAATAGCCAGCCATGGCTGTTGCTCTCGGGGCTTTCCGTCAGGACGGTAGTAATGCTCAATTATTCTGAAGCCGGATTGCTCTAGAAATGTCTCACTTGCCTCAATTTCCATGTAATGCCCGAAGCGCTGTCCCTGCCAGCCCTCTGCATTACCTCTTGGATTGGAAGAAAATAAAATCCCATCT
>DTUH01000319.1:3262-5396 GCA_012964265.1 Candidatus Lambdaproteobacteria bacterium | reverse complement strand
CGGCATACGATTATGTCCTAAAATGCTCCCATACATTTAATCAGCTTGATGCCGCCGGAGCAATAAGCGTTTCTGCGCGTGAGGCATATATCGGACGTGTCCGCGTTCTTGCCCAAAAAATTGCCAAACTTTTCCTGGAGGAACGATGCAGACTCTGCTTTCCATTGATGAAAGACCGGGAAGCTGCCCGGAAATGGGCTGAAGAACTAACTCCTGAAAATTAAATATTGATTGCCGCTCTGTGAATACATATTTACTTGAAATTGGACTTGAGGAAATGCCGGCGCAAATGATTCTGCCTGCAGTTGAACAGTTGAAATCTTTGGTAAACAAGACCTGCGAGCAGCATCAGTTGAGTTTTAATGAGCTTCGTTCATTTTCCACACCCAGAAGATTGGCTGTTCAAATACTGGGACTTCCGGATAAACAGCCAGACCGCAGCGTTGAACTGAAGGGACCTCCGGCAGCAATTGCCAAAGACGACGAAAATAACTGGAGCAAGGCAGCGCAGGGATTTGCCGCGAAAAACGGAGTTGAAGTGTCTGTGCTGGAATTTCGGGAATATGAAGGCAAGGACTACCTTTTTGTGCAGCGAAAAGAATTGGGAAAGCCTGTTCCGGAACTGCTGCAGGCACAGATAGAACAGTGGATTTCGCAGCTTAACTTTCCCAAAAATATGCGCTGGGGTTCATATCGGATGCGCTTTATCCGTCCGATACGCTGGATAGTTTCGCTTTGGAACAATTCTGTGGTGCCGGTTAAACTGGAAATGGTTGAAGCTGGCAAAGTGACCCGCGGACACCGCTTTTTGAGTTCCGGCAAAAGTCTGCTTAAGGATGCCGCAGATTATCAAAAGCAGTTGGAAAAACTGAATGTGATGGCTGATTTTGAAAAGCGGCGTGAATCCATTCTTCAACAGGTAAAAAAGCTGGAAAAGAAAAACGGGTTCGAAGTTGAGTTGGAAGACAGACTGCTGACAGAAGTTACAAATCTAGTCGAGTGGCCCACTGTGCTTCTAGGAGATTTTGACGAAGAATTTCTTGAACTGCCAAGTGAAGTCCTGATAACCAGCATGGCTGTACATCAGCGTTATTTCCCGGTTTTCAGGAAAAAAGGAAAACATAATTCCGGAACAAAAACATTACTTCCGCACTTTGTGACAGTACGTAACGGGAACAAAAAAGGCATTGATACAGTACGACGCGGAAACGCCAAGGTATTGCGGGCAAGGCTCAGTGACGCTCGTTTTTTCTATCAGGAGGATCAAAAGAAAACTTTAGATGAGTTTCGCCAAAAAGCTGAAAAAGTTGTGTTTTTTCAGCAGCGCGGTTCTCAGGATCAACGGGTTCAGCGAATTGCGGACCTCAGCGTTTTCATCGCAAAAAAACTGGAATATCCTGCAGCTCAACAAAAACATGTTCGCAGAATTGCGGAACTGAGCAAGTTTGATCTGGAAACTCAGCTCGTTCAGGAGTTTCCGGAATTACAGGGGTTGATGGGTGAAAATTATGCCCGTCTGAAAAATGAAACTGCTGTGGTGTGCCGCGGAATTCGGGAGCATTATTATCCTCGCAACGCAAAAGACTCTCTTCCGGAAGATGCGGAATCCGTTCCGGTAGCGCTTGCTGACAAATTGAATTTGCTTACCACCGCGTTTTCCTTGAACATGATTCCTTCCGGAGCGGCTGATCCTTACGCTTTACGGCGGACAGCACAGGGTATTACCCAGCTTATTTTGGGATTACGTCTTTCGCTTGATCTCCATGATCTGACTTCAGCAGCAATTCGTTTGCTGGATGAACAACTGCAATTGTCACTTGACCGTACCAAACTGCAGCAGGAATTACTTGATTTTCTGCTTCAGCGCCAACGCTGGTTTCTGCAGGAACGCGGCATACGCTACGACCTGATTGACGCGGTTCTCAAAAACCAAGCCGAAGTTCAACCCGCGAAGGAAAAAACTGCACGTCGTGCTTTACCAATTGAGAAGCTCCAATTTGCCGAGTTTTTGGTTGAACATCTTGAGTCAGAAATGTTCAAACGATCCGTTGAAGCGATTGTACGTGCGGCAAATATCAGCAACAAATATCCGGACAAAATTCCAAATAAACTTGATGAATCGGTTTTGACTCTT
>DTUH01000319.1:0-3225 GCA_012964265.1 Candidatus Lambdaproteobacteria bacterium | reverse complement strand
GAAAAAAACTTTTTTAAGGCTTTGCTGCCAATTCGTAAAAGCGATCCGCAATCTCTTTGGACTCCGGAAAATTATCTGGAGCAGCTGCGTAAAATTGAACCTGTAGTGACACGTTTTTTTGAAGATGTTATGGTCATGGATGAGGATCCAGTGAAATGCGGAAACCGGCTTTGGTTGTGTCAACAACTCGCACAATGGTCCAGACTGCATTTAGATTTACAAACCCTTGTTTTTGCTTGAAATTCTAAAACTATTTTTATTTTATACTAAGTGCCTTAGTGTCTTCATTTACTTTGAAACTCTGAAACTTTTCTTACTTTTTTACTTTGTGCCTCAGTGCCTTGGTGCCTTCTTTTATTTTGAAACTCTGCAACTCTGAATTTCTGTAACTTGTTTTATTTTTTTACTAAGTGCCATAGTGCCTCTGTGCCTTTTTTTACTTTGAAACTTTGAGACACGCACCTGCAATCTGTATCCTGGTTTTTCATTTTTTGATTTTCGTTATAGTTAATCAATTTTTGAATCCGCACCCGGATATGCTTGACCACTGGGTATGGTCACGCTATCTAAGCCTTTCTTATTATGAGCATCCGCCGATGATAGCCTGGCTCATTCGCGGCATCACACTGATTGGAGGAAATACCGAAACGGCACTTGAAGTTGGATCACAACTCATGACTATCAGCATTGTGGCCCTGACTTACGCCGGAACGTTTCGCCTGTATGGAAGACAAGCTGCTTTGGTGACACTGCTGATTTTATGCAGCATGCCCTATTTTACTCTTGGCAGCATCTTTCTGCACATCACCCAGCCTTTTTTGATTTTCTGGATTGCAGCGTTATTTCTGCTGATACGTTTTCATCAGCAGCCTGAAAATAAATGGCTGCTCTGGATTGGACTTGCGGCAGGTTTTGGCGCACTTTCGAAGTACATCATGCTGCTATTTTACATTGGACTATTTCTGCATCTTTTTCTTTACCGCAAAACCCGCAGGGAAATTTTGAATCCGTGGCTTTATACTGCAGGATTGCTCTCGCTGGCTATTTTTGTTCCCGTACTTTTATGGAATGCTCAACACGATTGGATTTCATTCCGCTGGCAGATGGAAAAAGGAACTTCCGGGGCAGAATTTGGAGAAAACACTCTGGCATTTACAGTTGGCCATTTGCTTTTGTTTTCTCCGTTGTGGGCCCTGATGGGAGGTCTGGGAATCTGGTGGGTGAGAGACCGCCTGGTTCAGGCAAGAAGTCCGGAATCCGTGATTGTTGTGATTTCTATTTTTCCGCTGCTGTTTTTCACACTTATGAGTCTAAAAGGCACAATTGCGGATCCCCACTGGGCAAATCTGGCTTATCTGGGAATTGCGATTTTACTGGGCAAAGAATTACTCTGGCGCTTCAAAAAGAAAACGCTTTATGTTTTATTGGCAACCGGAATTATCATCAATGCAGCCCTGACAGGAACTGTAGTCACACATGCTCTGAATCCTTTGTTTGACTGGATGCCCTATGAACTTAAAAACTATGCATATTTAGAATCCAAAGGTCTTCCGGAATCCACTTTAAATGCACTCCAAGAAAATAATAAACGTTTTCTCAACGCCGCTCAGTATAGGGCGGATCTGCGTAAAATACTCTCAGCGCAAGAGTTTGAGGATTATGCAGAGGTAATCCAAAAAACCGCCATGGATGTTTCCGCGGATCGGCTGACGCGTGTTCTGGAATGGGATAAAACAGGAGAACAACTTCAGCAGTTGCTGATTCAAAAAGGGATTCCTGAAATCGCGTACATAGTTTCACGTGAGTATCAACTCAGCAGCGCGTTGTCTTTTTATCTTCCCCATCAGCCCTGGCCGCACTCTATCGAAAAACCGGAACGGAATTTGTGGAGTCCGATAGATGATGTGAAAAAAGGGCCGGCTATTTTCGTTTGTGAACTTCAGGAATGTCAAGGTGGGATAGAAGATTATTATAAACGGTTTTCAATGACGCTGCGTTATTTAGGTGAGATAGAAACCAGCAGGGAGAAAAGAATGATCCGCAACCTGCAGGTTTATGAACTCGTTCTATGAGCCTTCTTCCCCGATACGGAGATCGGGGCTACCGCACACCTTGAAGCTAAAATCTTGTCTTTTGTCTCTTGCTCGTAGAATGGTAGCCCCGAACTCCGTTTCTGGGGGCACCATCACAATTTACAAAGCATCATCGAGTTCAAGATGCAGATCCGCGGCATCAATATCTTTAATTTCTTCAATTTTCTGTCGTGCTGCCGAAGCAATTTTCTGAGCATCACGAATACGCATTTCCACATCAAGGAGAATGTTCACCTGCACCGTCAACTCCTGATTCAGATAGTGGCAGTAAATATGAGTTATACCCCTGATTTCAGGAATTGTACTCAGCGCTTTTTTGACATCAATTTCTATTTCACTCTGCGGCCGCATCAGCACAATATTTTGCAGCTCCTCCGTACCTTCCGCCTCAAAAAAATCATCTTCTGCATCGACATGCACGAGTACCTCGTTAACAGCAGGCAACTTTTTTAAAATACCTAAACGCGCCCGTTCCGCCACCTGATGTGCAGCGGAAATGCTCATCATACTGTCCACTTCAATGTGTAAATCCACCAGCAGATGCGGCCCCATTCTTCGCGCCCGCATTTCGTGATAATGATCCACTCCCTCAATTCCGGACATGATCCTCCCCAACTCACTGAGGACTTCTTCTTCCACTACCTCATCGGTCAGTTCACGGATACTTTCATAACCGATGTTTATTCCTGTTTTAATAATCAGTCCTGCAACCAGCACTCCGGCTATTGGATCCATTAATGGAATTCCCCACTGGGCGCCTCCGATTCCAACGAGCGCCGCCACAGAAGATATTGCATCCGAGCGGTGATGCCACGCATTTGCCAGCAAAATGCGGCTTCCGGTGCGTTTCCCAACCATCCGTGTGAGATGATAAAGCGCCTCTTTAACGGCAATTGCAATTCCTGCCATCCAAAGTGCTATTGTTCCCGGAACTTCAGGCGAGTCCATTTTATTGAAAACATGCCACGCCACTCCTATTCCGGTGATGAGTAATAAAAGCGCAACAATAAAAGTGCCTACAGTTTCAAATTTTCCGTGTCCATAAGGATGGTTTTTGTCTTTCGGAATTCCGGACATACGCACCGCCCAGAGCGTGATCCCGTCAGAAAGCAAATCCGAAACAGAATGACCG
>DTUH01000318.1 GCA_012964265.1 Candidatus Lambdaproteobacteria bacterium | reverse complement strand
CGTCACTCCTATGTACAAGGTTCCATTTCTTTTGTTTGTCAGGATATAAACGTAATATTCTCTCATTGTAAGTACACCCCTGGATTCCCGCTTGCGCAGGAATGACAAACAAGTTTGAAGTGTAGAATTCTTTACAAGTAGTTCCGTTGCATTGGTTCTAAGCCAATACTCCGCCGTCCACTGTGAAGGTGCTGCCTGTAACGTATGAAGCTGCATCAGAAACTAGAAAAAGCACCATTCCGGACATCTCACTCGGTTGGGCAATTCGGCCCAGAGGAATTTGCGGTAAAACATCTTTCATCAGTTTTTCATTTTGTGTCACCGCTGAGGCAAATTTGGTATCAGTAAGTCCCGGAAGTAGTGCATTAACACGAATATTGTCGCACCCCAGTTCTTTGGCAAAGGCTTGTGTCATGGAAATCAGACCTGCTTTGGTGATGGAATAAATGCTTTGCTTATGCATCGGAATACGCCCATTGATTGACGAAACATTTACAATACTTCCACCTCCGTGTAATGCTCGCTTTTCCCGCATCAATCTTGCCGCATGCTGGCTCATGAAAAAAGGCCCCTTCAAATTCACATCCAACGTTTTTTCCCACGCCGCTTCATCCGCTTCCAACACAGAACCGTAGAAAGGATTGGTTGCTGCGTTATTCACCAGAATATCCAGTCGGCCATGAGTTGTACGAATGGTTTCAAAAAGCTCTTTAATCTGCGCGAGATCTCCATTATGACAAACCATGCAGGAAGCCTGATTTCCGGAATTTTTTATTAGCGTTTCAACTTCTTTTAAATTTTCTTCCCTGCGGCTGGTCAGAATGACATGGGCACCAAACTCGGCCAAAATTTGCGCTATTGCGGCTCCGATCCCTCGGCTTGCACCGGAAACCAATGCGACTTTTCCCGTTAAATCAAACATTGCTGGAATTTCCATATAAGCTCCTTTATTAAGTGTTTACCATATTATCGTTAGTATATGGAAGACGCAATCAAGATTTCTCGCTTCGTTCAACATGACACGCTTTCATGACTTTTTTTGAAGGCATCGTTCATCAATGGACAGTTATGCAAAGCCTTAATCCTTGATTAAGATTGCACAGATTTTGCGTTGCCACTTAAGATCATCTTCTATAAACTGACTGAAGAGAAACTTTGGCTGTAACAGCAAACGTTTTTAAAATAATTCCATAGCGTTTTTAATGAAAAGATGGCTAACTGGCTTGCATTAACTGTAGTTACACTTGTGGCGATGGTTGTGTTTCGCATGAAAAAACCACCTGACGAAAAACTGGAACCTCCCTCAAATTTTGTGACGTTTTTTAATCCAATACAGGGAGAAGGGGATTTGTTCATCGGTGGAGTGCTGGTCGTATATTTTTCTTCCAGAGTATTTTTAGCATTATTTCAAACCTTAAGATCTGTTTTTTAATCAGCGGACACACGGAGAAAATCCGAACGATTGAAATCATTTTCAAAAGCAACTATCTTTTTAAGCTGACAATATGATTCGACATTTACTGGTTTTGGTAATGACATTATTCCAGGATAATTATGTCAGGGTGGGCACCCTGGTTGGAGCATTGGCTGGTTTTTGGAGTCCGGAAATTTTGCACGGTGAACCCGCGACAAATGCTTTTATTTTCGGCTTCATAGGCTGGGGTATAGGAGCATATCTGGCAAATTACAATGCTGAAAAAACACAATACAAACAAAAAAAGAAATTCCGGGTTTTTCAGGGCGGACGCTAGATTTTTCACGGATATGAACAATCTCGCCGGCATTTCAAAAAGTTCCAGCTGCACTCATTCCCTGAAAGATATTTTTGCTTCCCTGCTTTAAATCCCTTACACTTGATTCAGACATGTCTGTCTCTTAACAAGTATGAAATCCACCACGCACCTAAATAGCCTCTGTTTATTTATTTCTGGATTGCTGATTTAGGTACGGGCTAGCTTTGTTCGAAATGACATGGTTCTAGTATTTTTACGACTACAGCAGACATGGTAAAACCATGGCAATCAATAGTTTATTAGATACAGAATTTCCCATTATCCAGGCACCGATGGCGGGAGTTCAAGACAGTGCCTTAGTAATTGCTGTTTCTAATGCAGGTGGTTTGGGCTCCCTGCCCTGTGCCATGCTCACGCCAGAAACTCTGTACGCAGAACTGACTGCAATAAAATCCCAAACAGAAAAACCCTTTAACGTTAATTTTTTCTGTCATACTCCTCCTGAACCGAACATTGAGTGTGAACTAAAATGGCTGGAAATCCTGCAACCATATTTTAAGGAGTTTGATATAAATTCCGCTGATATCAAAAGAGGTGCCGGACGTGAACCATTCAGTGTAAAAGCTGCTGATATCCTGGAGGAATTTAAACCACCTGTAGTTAGTTTCCATTTCGGTTTACCTTCAAACAGTTTGCTCTCAAGAGTTAAGGACTGGGGTGCGACCATTTTAGCCAGCGCAACCACCATTGAAGAAGCAAAATGGCTGGAAAAAAACGGCGCTGATGCAATAATTGCTCAGGGTATAGAAGCTGGAGGTCACCGCGGTATGTTTTTGTCAAATGATCTTTCAACTCAAATTGAAAGATTTGCTCTGGTAACACGACTTATTGAGCGAGTTAAGTTGCCTGTAATTGCCGCGGGAGGAATTTCATCTGCAAAGGATGTTGCAGACGCACTTTCGCTTGGTGCGTCGGCAGTACAGATCGGAACGGCATACCTGCTTTGTCCGGAAACAAAAACGAGTCCGATACATCGGGACGCATTGAAAAGCGAAGACGCAAAAGAAACTGTGCTGACCAACATTTTCAGCGGCAGACCGGCCCGTGGAATCATCAACCGGTTCATTAGAGAAATTGGTCCAATCAATGCTGACGCACCGGAATTTCCACTGGCAACAGCAGCGGTTGCGGAAATTCGGAAAAAAGCGGAAGCAGCCGGTTCTGGCGATTTTTCACCCCTTTGGTGTGGACAAAACGCCAAGGGCTGCCGGGAAATTCCTGCGGCAGAATTAACTCTGCAGCTCGCAGCTGAACTGCAAAAATAACTTTGCCAGATTTTTTACAAACATTTAAACTAACCTGGTAGTCATGAGTTTTATCGTGTCATCCCGAACGTATGTGAGGGATATTATCAGAGATCTTTACTTTATCAGCACTCTCTCTACAGACGAGATGACATGTTGTAGTCAATAATATCAGTATCTTACTGGAATTCTTAAATCACGGGCAAACCACTTTCGAATGTGTATAAATTTGTCTCTCCCATCAACATTCCATTTTTAAACTACAAAGAGGCTTCATGAGAAAAACATTCCTGCTTCTTAGTTCATTTTTTTTGCTGATTTGGTTGACAGCAATTAATACTTCGGCGAAAGAAGACTTAAAATCAGCTATTTTTGCCGGCGGTTGTTTTTGGTGTATGGAGGCAGATTTTGAAAAAATTCCCGGAATAAAAGATGTCATTTCAGGTTATATCGGAGGAACCACAAAGAATCCAAGTTATGAAAATTATGGAAAAGCGGGACATATCGAAGCTGTCCGGATATTTTATGAACCGTCTGTGATTTCTTATGCGGAATTGCTGGAAATATTTTGGATTAATATAGATCCTCTTGACAAAGATGGACAATTTTGTGACCGCGGACATGAGTATTCTACAGCGGTTTTTTATCTGACAAATGAACAAAAAGAACTGGCGGCAAAATCCAAAAACCTGCTTGACAAATCCGGCATTTTGAAAGAATCCATAGAAACTCCGCTTATTATGGCAGGCGAATTTTTTCCTGCAGAGGATTATCACCAGAGTTACTACAAAAAGAATCCTTTACGATATAAGTACTATCGCTTTCGCTGCGGACGCGATCAGCGGCTTAACGAACTTTGGGGCGAAAAAATTTCAGTTATAAAAAAAGTTAAAATAACAGCGAAGTATCAAAAACCGGATTTACGGGAACTTGAGAAAACACTGACAAGTTTGCAGTTTGAAGTTACACAAAATGACGCTACTGAACCGCCTTTCAGAAACAAATATTGGAATAACAAGAGAGAAGGTATTTATGTTGATATAGTTTCAGGTGAGCCACTTTTCAGTTCAACGGATAAATACAAATCCGGAACCGGCTGGCCCAGTTTTACAAAGCCTATTGCAGGCGCCGGAATAATAAAAAAAGAAGACAGGAGCTGGTTCGCAGTGAGGACCGAACTCAGAAGCAAACAAGCGGATTCTCATCTGGGTCACTTGTTTAATGACGGTCCAAAACCGGATGGATTACGTTACTGCATCAACTCTGCTGCGCTGCGCTTTGTTGCAAAAAATGACCTCGAAATAGAGGGATATAGCGTTTATAAGGATTTATTTCAAAATTAACAATCAGTTCAAGAAGAATCTTTGTAGTTTCAACCCTGGATTCCCGCTTCCGTCGGAATGACAATTCTCTACCTTGTTAGGACGTTCTTTCTTCCTGTATTTCTGCGTAGCTTGTCTTTGACTCCTTTGTAAAAATAAAATCCGTAACACGAATCTAATTCCAAAATATCTCATTACTGTCATTCCCGCGCAATTGGGAATCCAGTGAAAAAACCTCACTCATGAAAATCTCCAAACTGCCACAAAAGCCTTTCCCAGGAAAACACATTTTTCCTCGTTATAAAATTGTCCGCATTTGATAAAATCGTCCCGGATAATAAAGACGAACGTAAGTCACCAGATTTTCTTTGCGCCAGGTTCTGCGTTGAATAACAAAAAGCGCATCGCCTTCTGCCAGTGAAAGCAATTCCGCTTTTTTCGCATCAGCATTGGCTGCGGAAAGAATACGTTCTGCATTCGTCCAGGGTACGTTTTTTACCAGCCATTCGTTTGGATTAATGTCTTCAAATTTTTCCTGCTCAGCTTCCAGAATGCTTTTCAGGTCAATCCAGCGATCCTCGAATTGAAATGGGGATTCGTTTGAGTAGTGCAGACAATGCAAGTGAAGAGAGCAGATTTCCGGAGAAGTTTCCAGTTTACTCCTGACATTAGCGGGGGGTACAGTCACTTCACGAAGCAGCAAAGCATAGTGGTAAGTGGCTCCCGTTTCTTCAATTTCAAGGCGAATTCGTGGGATCTCAAAATTTGCCGAACGCCCAGTCGGCATCACCACACGGGTTCCAGCTTTTCGGCGGCGTTCAAAGATTCCTTCTTCAGCTAATTCCCGTAAGGCACGATTAACGGTTGCGCGCGCACAGCCAAATTCTTTTGCAAGCGTTACTTCAACTGGGATCAAACCACCCTGTTTCCAGATTCCGGTTTGAATCCATTCCCTTATTTCAGTTTTTATATTTTGATAGACCGGAAGTCTTTCATTACTTTTCTTCATTTTTTTTATTATTCTTGATGCGGTCGTAAAAAACACAT
>DTUH01000317.1 GCA_012964265.1 Candidatus Lambdaproteobacteria bacterium | reverse complement strand
TAGAATATTGCGTGACTTTAATACATTGGTTAGAAATCTTTTTTGCTGAGTCGGGACTCAGTTTTTCTCAAGGTCAGTAAGCATTGCGAATTTTTCATGATTATTGCACAAACTTGCTCATTTTACTTTACGAAGTTGGCCTTTAAGTTTTACTCGTTTAAGTTTACCATAATAAGTGAAGCACACTATGGATTCGATAATCTTCACGTATTTTATAATACAAACCACTAAAAGGCACACATGAAAATCAAACGCCTCTTCACCATGGAAGGTGAGGGACCCTATCAGTCGTTAGAATTTGAAAACCGGAATTCAATAATCCGCAACCCAGACGGCTCCGTAGTATCAGAGTGGGAAAACGTTTCTGTACCAAAACAATGGTCACAAGTTGCCACTGACATAATGGCGCAGAAATATTTCCGCAAAGCAGGTATTCCCAAACATCTTAAATTAGCAAAAGAAAGAGGCATACCTGCTTGGCTGCAACCCTCTCTTCACGATCAGGCAACGGAAGAACAAGTAGCCGCTGATGCTGAATCTTCAGGAGAAGAAACTACCATTTCGGAAACTGATGCACGTGAGGTTTTTCACCGGCTCGTCGGTTGCTGGACGTATTGGGGTTACAAGCACAACTATTTTGATACTGAAGAAGACGCCCGTGCTTTTTATGATGAATTATGCTACATGCTTGCCAACCAAATGGCAGCGCCAAACTCACCTCAATGGTTTAATACCGGGCTAAACTGGGCATATGGATTAGACGGTCCTGCACAGGGACATTATTACGTCGATCCGAAAACTGAAGAAGTCATAGCTTCCAATGACGCATACACTCGCCCGCAGCCTCATGCGTGCTTTATCCAATCCGTCAAAGACGATTTGGTGCGTGAAGGCGGCATAATGGATTTGTGGACCCGTGAAGCACGGCTTTTTAAATACGGCTCCGGTACAGGCTCCAATTTTTCCGATTTGCGTGGGGACATGGAACCACTGTCCGGAGGAGGTGTTTCTTCAGGTCTTATGTCATTTCTCAAAATTGGAGATAGTGCTGCCGGGGCCATTAAGTCAGGTGGAACCACACGTCGTGCGGCAAAAATGATCTGTCTGGATGCAGATCATCCTGATATTGAAAAATTTGTTAACTGGAAAGTTCATGAAGAGCAAAAAGTGGCGGCGCTGGTTGCAGGTTCCAAAACGATAAAAGAACTGATCAATGAGTTGTTTGCTGCGATTCACGACTGGGGTGACGAGACTGTAAAGTTTGATCTCAAATTAAATAAAGACCTGCGCAAAGTTGCCAAAAAAGCTCGACTGGCACAAATGCCATTCAGCTATGTTTACCGCATCATCCATTTGTCGAAACAAGGTTATACTGAAGTAGTATTTGATGAATACGACACGGATTGGAATTCTGAAGCATATCAAACGGTTGCAGGACAAAACTCCAACAATTCCATACGACTCAATAATGAATTCATGCAGGCAGTTGAGCAGGAAAAAGATTGGGAGCTTTTCTGGCGTGTTGAGAAAGTCAAAGCTAAAAAGGAGGGTAGAAAACCTGTTCCATGCAAGAAGCTAAAGGCAACTGAACTCTGGGAAGAGATTGCCTATGCAGCCTGGGCCTCAGCAGATCCCGGAATTCAGTTTGATTCAACTATCAATGAATGGCACACATGTCCCGCCGATGGGCCGATTCGGGCATCTAATCCATGCAGTGAGTACATGTTTCTTGATGACACTGCATGCAACTTGGCCTCTTTGAATTTGCTGCGGTTCCGCGATCCGAAAACAGGGGAGCTTGATGTTGCAAAATTACGTCACGGTTCCAGAATTTGGACAATTGTTTTAGAAATTAGTGTTTTGATGGCACAATTTCCGAGCAGGAACATTGCGGATCTTTCTTACAAATTCCGGACACTCGGTTTGGGTTATGCCAATATGGGTACGTATTTAATGGTAAACGGCATTCCTTATGACTCTCCGGAAGCACTTGCGGTTTGTGGTGCAGTGACTTCCATCATGCACATGACATCATACGCAACTTCTGCTGAAATGGCAAAAGAGCTTGGCACTTTTCCCGGATATGAACGTAACAAGGAAAATATGCTGCGGGTAATCCGGAATCACCGTCGTGCAACTTTTCGTGCTCCGGACAGAGAATATGAAGGATTGACCATCAAGCCTATCGGCATAGACAGTCAGCATTGTCCTCCGGAATTGCTCAAAGCAGCACAGCATGATGCTAATCTGGCGCTAAAACTCGGTGAAAAATATGGTTTCCGAAACGCTCAGGTTACAGTGATTGCGCCCACCGGAACCATTGGATTATTGATGGATTGTGACACAACCGGAATTGAACCGGATTTTGCTCTGGTAAAGTTTAAGAAACTGGCCGGAGGAGGTTATTTTAAAATCATTAATAATTCCATACCTTCAGCCTTACAGAAACTTGGCTACGAAGACTCAAAAATCTCTGATATCGTACACTATATCAAGGGATATGCACGTCTGGAAGGAAGTCCATGTATCAATGCAAGTGTTTTGCGCAGCAAGGGTTTTACGGATGAAGTGCTGAAACGCATTGAGGAACAATTGCCAACTGCATTTGATATCAGCTTTGTTTTCAATCTTTATACACTTGGAGAATCATTTTGCAAGGAAACACTGGGATTGAGTGATGAGCAGCTTGGAAATTTTGAATTCAGTATCCTCAAACATCTCGGGTTCAGTGGAAAAGAAATCGAGGCGGCAAATGATTATATTTGTGGAACAATGACCAGTGAGGACGCACCGCACCTCAAACAGGAACATTACAGTGTTTTCGACTGTGCGAACAAGTGCGGACGCAATGGAAAGCGTTTCATTTCAGCCGGAGCGCACATTAGAATGATGGCGGTTGCACAGCCTTTTATTTCCGGATCTATTTCCAAAACGATCAATATGCCAAGCGATGCTAATGTTACTGATATTAAGGAAGCATTTACCACTTCCTGGCGTAGCGGTTTGAAGTGTAACGCACTTTATCGGGATGGATCGAAACTTAGCCAACCACTTAACGTGAATGTGGAAGAACAATTGTGGGATGAAGATGAGGCTGAAGAAAGCGTTGCTGCAGTACAACCGCCACAAATCAGGATTGCGGAAAAAATTATTCACCGCTATATAGCCAAACGCAGAAAATTACCACACCGCCGCAGCGGCTACACGCAGAAAGCGGTCATCGGAGGACACAAACTCTACCTGCGTACCGGCGAATATGAAGACGGTACAATAGGTGAAATTTTTCTTGATATGCACAAAGAAGGGGCAGCCTTCAGAAGCCTGATGAACAGCTTTGCGATTGCTATTTCACTGGGTTTGCAGCATGGAGTGCCGCTGGAAGAATTTGTGGAAGCTTTTATTTTTACCCGCTTTGAACCAAACGGTATGGTAACCGGAAATAATACTATTAAAATGAGTACATCTATCATTGATTATATTTTCCGCGAACTTGCAATTTCTTACCTTGGCCGTAATGAACTGGCACACGTTAACTCTGATGAACTGCAAGCTAGTGCTGTGCATACGCAGAATGAAACTGAACCGGAATTTGACAATGAACAAGTAGTCTCGGAAAGAACTCTCAGCTCTGAAGAAAGCCAGGCATTTCTGGAACAGGAAGAAAACGAATTTAAAGGAGTTGATTTTGCTCTCTTAAAAAATTCTGAACCGGAATCAGAACAAACACTTGCAGATTTTTCTGCCAATTCAGATTTTGGTACAAAGACTCCCGGCGAAAGTTGGGAAGCACAGGAGCGTTCCATGTCAAGCCTGGTTTTAGAAGCACGAATGAAAGGCTATGAAGGTGAAGCGTGTCACACCTGTCAACAGTTCACAATGGTACGCAATGGTTCGTGTCTAAAGTGTGCCTCTTGCGGTGCAACCAGCGGTTGTTCATAATAACGAATATTAGTCCGTCAGGAAACCGTACTTTAGTTTCCTGACACCCTGCAGCCTTTAGGGCATTTGCTGCTGTAAACTTTGTACGGCAGGTTGAAATATAAAAGCCTGTCTTCAAAGCCTGGAATTCATGTCTCACCTCCCAGTGTCACCACCCTCTTCCTTGAAAACAACTTCACAACAAGGAATTGCCTTGTTGATTACCTTGGTTATTTTAGCTCTGCTTGCGGTTTTCATGACAGAGTTTTCTTTTGAAACCAAACTTGAAACACGGGGAATTCAAAATTACCAAGCATCATTCAAAGCAAAAAATGCTGTCAAATCCTTGTTTAAGGCAGTTCTGCAAGGTTTGAAAGGACAGAATGAAACAAAATTTTTCAGAGAGCACTTAAATAATTTATTAAAACTGGGAACTATTGGCAGTGAAATTTCTTTTTTGAATCCTCCTCAACCAGTCCGATTACCAGCCGGAGTTATTTCTGATTTTCCGGATGTTGCTTTTTATACACCGTATATTCGTCCGCTGGATCATCTTTATAATTTGAACCGGATTCAACCAAAATCAAGAACACGGATTCCTGAAACAAAAGCAGATGTCCGTCTGGCAAATCAATTTATTAACATTCTAACAAAGTGGAACATTACTACAAATCAACAAATTGGAAACACAGTTCTTTCTCAAAATATACAATTGAATATCAATGATATCCTGCCAATGTATGCAGCAATTTTCGACTGGCTGGATAAAAATTCGGAAATATATGATTCATCCATTTATGGAACAATTGGGGCGGAAAAGAATTCTTATCTAGCTGCAAATCCGGAAATAGAAATAAAAGACGGATTTTTGGACAAATTGAGTGAAATTCAACTGATCAGAGGGATAAACGAAAAACGGATCCCTCTCGTTCAATGGGAAAAAGGATTTACGATATTTCCTGTTGGCAACAAGTATGATGCACAAGCAAACTTTTCTCTTATTAAACCTCGAATCAATGTGAATTTGGCGACATATGAAGAAATTATAGAATTTTTGGATCAATTTGATCAAAATACAGCGTACTTTATAAACTACTCGCAAAAAAACTATGATGATATTTATGCACAGGATTATTATCATAAAAGAGAAGAAATAGCCGCAGAACTTACAAAAATTCCTCGTTCAAAACTGACAAGTGGTGAAGACATTAAAAATAAGTTAAGCCACATTACTCAGTACGATAGCAAATCAAGTGAATATTTTATTCCCTTCAATTACTGGTATGAAATAAATCTCAAAACTGAAATCGACAACGTTCAGGCAGAAGTAAGAGCAGTGGTCTCAGTTGACAGGAATTCGGAAAATGGAAAAGTCACAAAATTAATAATTCACAATTTCTTGCTGCGTTAAAACCATGGCCGAAAAAATAGGTAATAAAATCATTCGTCTGACAGAGGTTGGTTCAACAAATACATATTTGAAAGAAAATTGTGATTTGCTGAAACAGCACGGATTGGTTGTGCTTGCAGAAATGCAGACCTCAGGACGTGGACGGGCCGGAAGGAAATTTGTTTCTCTACCTGCTAAAAATATAACTTTTTCAGTTGTGTTGCATCCAAATTTGCCCCTTGCAGAGGTTCAGGTATTTGCTTTGATGGCCGGAGTGGTTGTTGCTCGTGTACTTGAGACTTATGTTGACCAAATCCGGCTTAAATGGCCGAATGACGTGATGGTCCGCGGGAAAAAAATATGTGGAATTTTACTTGAAACAATCACCATTACTGAGCAGCATTTTCCGGTTTTGATCTTGGGTATAGGTTTAAACACAAAAGGTTTTCTAATAGATTATCCTAAAGAATTACAAACTGTTATAACAACTCTGGAAGCAGAAATTTTACGAAGTTCAAATGCAATTTCAGAATCTGAAGCAGCGTCTTATCTTGAAAATGAAACAGTTTTTCAACAGCTTTTGAAACAGTTGGAGTGTTGTCTCGAAGAATTCAGTTACGATGCTGCAACAACTCTGCGGAGCGAAAATATAATTGATGGAAGAACAGCACTTCTACAAGAATGGTTAAAACGCTCACAGGCAATAGGCAGGAAGGTACGTAGTTTGAATAACGTAGAAGAGCTTACTAAAGGCTCCGGAACTGTTGGAATTATTGAGGGATTGACAAAGGAAGGTTATCTGCGAATCCGGACAGAATCAGGGCAAATCCTGTCACATGTTTCTGGAGACATTCTTGAAATAAAAGAGGAAAAATAATGATTATAGCCGTAGACATAGGTAACAGTAACGTAGTACTTGGCTTAGTCAAAGATTCAAAAATATTACAAAGTTGGCGTCTCCATACCGGTATTCATCAGAGTGTAGATGAATATGAAATGCTGATTCGGGGTATGCTTTTCGCATGTGATTTCAGCTTGAAAGAGGTTCAAGGGGCCGTGCTGAGTTCTGTTGTACCGGAACTTACGGATGTTTTTATAATACTCCTGGAAAATTTGATTGATCAAACTCCTATCAAGGTCAGTCATGAAATGAATCTTGGAATTAAAATAAACACTGAAATACCGGCAAAAGTAGGTCAAGACCGCCTGGTTAACGCCTGCGCCGCATATCATCAATACAAAACTTCACTGATTATCGTTGATTGTGGAACGGCAACTACACTTGATGTTGTCACAGCTGAAGGAGTTTTTCAGGGAGGTGTAATTTGTCCGGGATTATTAATTTCCGCTGAAGTTCTGTTCTCCAAGGCCGCTCAACTGTTTCAGGTAAATCTTGAAATGCCGGAAAATGTGATTGGAAAAAACACCACAGATAGTATTAAATCCGGACTCATCTTTGGTTATGGCGGTATGGTAGAATCGTTGATAAATAAATTAACGAAAGAGATAGAACAGCAGGGTCAACCTGCTCCGAAAGTTGTTATCACCGGCGGACTGGCGACTAAAATTTTACCAATTCTGTCAAACGTTGTTTTTCATGATGATTTGACTTTGCGTGGTTTATATCATTATTATCTACTGAATAAACATGCAGAAAATTAAAAGAATATCTGATTTACGGGAAAAATCATAATCAGCTCACCAAAAACTATACAACAGCAAGTACAACATGCCTGAAGAAAAAATTGACGGACTGGAAGGTCTGGACGATTTTGGTGATGACTTTGGAGAACAGCTCGACTCCTTCATGGAAAGTGATGGTGAAGATGAGAGCGACAGTGAATTGGATTCATTTTTCGAAGATCTTTCAACAATCGATGATCTTGAAGGTGATGATGATAGTGAAGATTCAGCAGATGAAAAAGATGATGCAAGAGAGGATAAGGAAAAAGGTGATGATGATGATGATTTCGACAGTGAACTTGAAGATGAAGCAAGTGGTGATGATGAAGAGTTTAATGAGGAAAAATCTAATAAGCAGATTAAAAAGAAAGGACTATCACACAAAGGATTTCCTTTAAAACCCGTAATAATTTCAAGTTTGACAGGTTTGCTTTTGGGAGTTATCACTGTAGTTGTGCTTTACATCTTTGCAACTCCTGCCGAAACACCAGTTTCCAAAACTGTTGTAGAACTCCCCCCAGAACCTGTACCTGTCCCGAAGGTCAGTAAACCTGAACCGAAGAAACTTAAACCTAAACTTAAACCAAAATCCAAACCTAAAAAACGAACTTATTACGTTCAGGTTGTCTCCTGTATTTCCCGTGAATGTGTGCATGAAAGCCGTCTTCAATTAAAAAGTTTGGGTTATAAATCACGTGTCCGGACTTCCAGTAAAAGTTCCGGAATTGCAGAGGTACTTTCCGAAAATGTTTTGGGGGAAGAGAATTCTGCTAAAATGGTAAATAAAATAAACAGTAATAATCCACTTGCAGGTCACGCATTTCGCAAATCAGTTGAAAATGGTTTCCGGGTATCCTTGGGTTTGTTTCCTGATTTAGAAACTGCAAACAGGGTAAGAACCTACTTAAACCAAGCTTTCAATAAAGATATATTCTTTAAAATACAGCGCACTACCCGAAAGATACGATATCAGGCAGTACAAATCGGAGGCTTTAAATCCAGGAAAGACGCTGAGAAATTACGCAACAAATTGAAGAAGATAAATCCAAATTTTGATGGTGCATTTGTGAAATCAGACTTAAAAGGATAATAAATTATAATAATGACAAATTGTCGGTGAATAGTTTTACGTCAATATTTCTACAAGTTAGTAAAGAGACCTTTTAAAAATTATGCCAATTTTGGTTTACTTTTCCTGATTTTTAAAATAAAGTTAATGCTCTGAATTATAAAATAACCCAAATAAATTGGAGCATTCATGGGACTAAGTTGGACAATTGTTTTTGTAGTTTTAGCAGTATCATTCATAATAATTCCAGGTACCGTTTTCCTTTCAAATATAAGTCGGATCCGCAAAGAGAAAGCACAGTAAAATGTTTTCTTAACCGAGTAGGTAGCAGCTTGATTATTTCTCCCCGGACTAAAGAGAAATCTACTTTCAATCGTTTCCTGTTATATTTATCGTTACTCTTCTCTGTAACTTCACTTTACGCAAAAGAAGAGTTTTCTCCTGCCAAGCTGCTGTTACCATCAGTATTACAGAATTTTTCTCCAGTTGAACAGTCAAAATACAAATCTGGATCGTCAAGAAAAAATAACCGCTATGCAGTAGTAACTGCTTCTGCTTTAAATATACGCTCCGGACCGGGTACCGAAAATCCTGTCTTAAAAGTTCTCCCGGAAGGCACACACCTTTTAACATTGTCTCCTCCGCATAATAAATGGCAGAAAGTCAGAATTCCACACGACATTCAAGGTTGGGTAGCTCAAAAATACATCAAATTTTA
The DNA here is from genome assembly GCA_012964265.1 of Candidatus Lambdaproteobacteria bacterium. GTDB lineage: Bacteria > SAR324 > SAR324 > SAR324 > NAC60-12 > Arctic96AD-7. Next base: position 15,114 of record DTUH01000317.1, on the reverse strand, counting down.
TGTGCCTCGAGATTTGCCTTACCATGCTGGCAAATTTAACTCAACGTTTTTCACATCTCCGCTTGAAGCAAGCATCCTTCACTACATGAAAGATGTGTATTCCCATAAACAATTGAAGCGTGAAGACATACTTTCTGTCGTCATTCAAGATCTTGCTTCCGGAGCATTGGTAGCCTCAATACGTCCGAGACTAGGTGTAAAGTCTGCCAGCACTATTAAGGTACCAATACTTCATGCATACATGCTGCAGCGTTTTCGTGGAGACATCACAGAGTCATTAAAATTCAAAAAACTGCTGGAGGAAATGATACGTTTTAGCAGTAATCCCAGTACTAATGCTGTAATTAAATTGTTGGGAGGAACGGAAACAATCCAGCAGTTGCTCAACAAAACAAAAATATACAAAGAATTGAGTCTGATTGAATCTTTTCCGGAAGACGGGCGCACCTATTTGAATAAAATTTCTGCGGCAGATTTAAATAAAATTTTTGTGAAGATTTGGTTTCAACGTGCTTTAGGTTCTGAGTATAGTCAGCAAAATAACATGGCTGCGTCAAAAGAAATGCTATTTTTACTTGGTCTTCCAAGTCAATCATGGCTGAAAGACAGAATTAAAGCAAAAACTTGTTTTTCATCAAACAAATCCGTAAAGCTTTGGGACAAGACCGGATTTGTCAAAGGTGTGAATGGAAATGCCGGCATTGTAGAAATAGCTACGCCTCACGGCAGAAAAGCTTATTCAATTGTAATGTTTATGGAACGTGAAAATTATCAATCCATCAAAGGAGATGCTGCACAGTGGTTTGAGCGTGTGAGCTTACATATGCGCCGTATTTCTGAAATGACCTATGCCTTTATTTCAAACCGATATGAAAGCTACAATGTATGTGGCCGTTCACTTCTCACTCGTTATGCCAAACTTGCTTTAGCTCCGCGTCCTCTGCAAGCCTCTCTCTAGTGTTTCTCATTCAAAGCAGGAAGGTATGCTAGAAAAGCTTTTTCCATTTTCATTAAAATGATCGTAAAACAGTGACTTTTGAACAACGTCTTGGATGGTTATATGAGCGAAAGCTGATCATGCTGTTACTCTGGAAAGAACGTTTTTTGAACCCGTTAATTACTGAAGAACTGGAAAAACTGAAATCTTCCGGACTGTTGGAGGATGTGGGAATTTGGCAGGTGATGGACGAACATTTTCCTGCATTTGAAAGCAAATTGCCTGCAGGAATGTATTTTCCTGTCCCAATCTCACGTGCACTAAAACAAGGCACAGAATTTTCGACTGAACTTGCACTGCGATTTCACTATGACTACATTCAGGTTGATGAAAATCAAAAATGGAGTTTGCGAAACAAATTTATTAGCGGGAAGGTTTTAGCACTTTTTGAGTCAAATCTTTTTTTTGAAAAGGAAACCGGCCTCTATTTTGTTGAGTACTGGAGTGATACGCGCTGGGACAAATGCTATCTAGAATGTGCTGTAACTCCTCTGCTGGCATTGGCGATAGACAGAAATCATGAAGAACTAAAGGTTCAGCTTAATAACCAGAAAACAGACTCACTTGATCTAAACAGCTTCCGTATAGATTCCGCTGAGAGATGTTTTGTTCGCACTTTAAATTATGGTGAAGTGCTGCTTGCAGATTCACCACGATTCTGGTTTCTCAATAATTTAGATGAATCCGGGTCTCACTTTATTCTTGGTGAGAATCACTTCCCACTGAGTTTTTAAGCATGAATTGCATTAACAAAAATACGTTCCCGCTTATTAAAACTTCAAAGGTCTCTTAGACTTCATCTCCATTTATTTGCTCTAAAGCAAAATACATTGAAAATAAAGAACAATTAGTATAAAATCGTTATCAGTCTTTGTAGGATTATCAATGCAGTTTTTATTGCAAACTTTCAATATCAACCAGGTTTAAGGACGTAGTTCCAGCACATAACCGTAAGTTAACGAGTATCTTTCTCCTTTGTGCGAAATATTACGGGAACGTGAGTATTCGATTTGCCTCATTATTTCCTGTCGATTTTTTTCACGCTGCTTTTTGGTAAATTGGAGAGATTCTGAACGTAATTCTTCTTGTGCTTCCAGAATAGCACGACGAGTTGCCGCAATTTCTTTGGCACGCTCCAATGCATCTTTCCGCTGTTTTAGAAAACATGCGTAACGAGCTTGTACTGAAACGTTGCAGGCAATGATTTCCGCAGTTAATTTTTGAGCTGAGGTTGAGGTGTATCCGAAAACAGAAGACCAGCAGATTATCATTGTTGGAACAAAAAACCTGATAAAAAGTCGTTGTACTGGATATTGGTTAGCAGTTGGTCTCATAAGCTGGGTCTGCATAGGTTTTTTTAATACAGTGTATGCTCAAACTGAAAATACTAGTCCTGATGAAGAAAGCCCAAAAAAGAATACGATTGAAACAAACAATCAATTAAATGATAAAAATGAAGATAAAAACAGTGACATAGATCCGGAAAACCAAGCCACGCAATCCGGAACCCTTATTGTGATTAAACCTGATGATTCTATTTTTTCAGATCCTCAGTTTGCAGAAATCAGCCGAAATGCCATGGCTATGATACTGAATATATCCAAATCAAACAATCCTTTGACAAAAAAACAGTCTGCTTCAGAATTTAACTTGAAAGAGCTAAAACAGAAAGCTCGAAAAAAGAGCCTCCGGGAGATGCAGGCGTTTAATAAAAGAAATAACAAGAAATTCAATGAAATTTTTCAACGTTTCCAAAAGAAACGAACTCAGTCTGCAAACTACAGCGGTAGACATTACGACTACACAAGTTATATCCAGAACTTTCAATCTCCTAAAAGACGTTAACAGACTTTGAAAAAGTAATTTTATTTATTCAAATTCTACTTTAAATTCAGTGCAATAATTATGTCACGCGTAGCAATGGCAATGAGTGGTGGTGTTGATTCGTCAGTTGCCGCTGCTCTGTTGAAAGAACAGGGACACGAAGTAATCGGCCTGCACATGAAACTGTATCATGGCCCTGAGAATGAAACTCGTCAAAAAAGCTGTTGTTCTCTTGACGAAGCAATTGACGCACGTTCTGCCTGTCATCGGCTGGATATTCCATTTTATGTTCTTGATTATCAGCAAGAATTTCGTGAAACGGTTATCAATTATTTTATCAGTGAATACTCAATTGGCCAGACACCAAATCCGTGCGTGATGTGCAATAAAAAAATAAAAAGTGAATTATTATTAAAAAAAGTAGATGAGCTTGATTGCGATTTCCTGGCAACAGGGCATTATGCCAGGGTTTACAACAATCCGGAAAACGGACGTCCGCAATTATCACGTCCAAAGGATCTGCGTAAAGATCAAACTTATTTTCTGCATGGCATTCCGGCCCGTGAACTACAACGTCTGAAGTTTCCATTGGCAGATTTAATTAAACCGGAAGTACGGAAGATTGCAAGCAGACTGAATCTGTCTGCCGCAAAAAAACCTGACAGTCAGGAAATATGTTTTGTTCCAAAAGATTACAGAAACTTTTTGAAGCAGGAATTGAGCAATGCTCCTGAAACGGGAGATTTTATCAGCGTTTCCGGAGATGTACTGGGAAAGCATTTGGGGTTGCCTTACTATACAATTGGACAACGTCGCGGGCTTGGAGTCAGTGATTCAAGTCCATATTATGTTGTAAAAATAGATAAAGAAAATAACAGGATCGTTCTGGGAAAAGAAGATGATTTGTTTTCGCAAACCATCTGGGTTTCCAGTGTGAACTGGGTATCAATTTTACCCCCGGACAAGCCACTCCGGGTATCCGCAAAACTGCGCTATGCGCATCAGGGAGCATCTGCGTCTGTTTTCCCTGAATCAGAAAATCAAGTCCGGGTTGAATTTGATGCACCGGAGCGTGCGGTAACTCCCGGACAGGCAGCAGTATTTTATCAAGATGATATTCTTCTTGGTGGAGGCTGGATTAACGATTCACCTTGAATATTGAGCAATGGATGTAGGACAATGAATATCCTTTTGACAGGATTTATGGGAGCAGGAAAGACTACAATTGGGCGCAAGTTAGCCAAATTGCTGGAATATTCTTTCATTGATACCGATACTGAAATAGAGGAAGATCAAGGTTGCAGCGTCAATGAAATTTTTAAATATGGTGGTGAAGAATGTTTTCGTGATATGGAAACACGCCTGCTCGAAAAGTTGATGAATGTGCAAAATTCAGTAATTGCGACCGGTGGTGGAATTGTATTGCGTGAACAAAATCAAGTTATTCTGCAGAAAATAGGTAAAAGAGTTTATTTGAAGGTGCCCCAAGCAGAACTGTTGCAACGACTGAAAAATGACAGGAAACGCCCACTTCTAAAGGAAAAGAATCCGGAATCTGTGCTGAATAAGATGTTTGAAGAACGCAGCTTGCTCTATGAGCAAGCAGAGTGTATAATGGATACAGGTCACCAATCTCCACAAAATATTGCTTCAGAAATAATTCGTCAACTTTGCAATGAAGGCTAAGACTATAACTTTTGAATCTGCTCTACAAAAACTTGAAGAAACGGTTGATAAGCTCGAAGAAGGCTCTATTCCTCTTGATGAAGCATTAACGACATTTGAATCCGGTGTACGCTGGAGTCGAGAATGCAGTAAATTTCTTGAAAACGCAGAGCAACGTATTGAGACAATTATAAAGAACGAAAATGGCGAGTACGAACAAAAGGAATTCCTACTCGAATGATGAACAAGGCTTTCAGCAATTGCTTGAAAGTCAAAACTAATATTTCAGAGATGTTCTGTCCCCCTGGATGGAAAGAGAGAATGGGGGTGCTGATTTCTGATTACTGATTTCTAAAAAAACCGCAAATCTACACAAGGCAAAACGAATGCCGGATTATATCGATTAAGGTATATTCTGCTTTGTGAATGCGGTTCCTCTTTTCGATTTCTGATCTGAAATTCAAGAAATAACTGTCAGAACATCCTGATTTTAAACTCACAAAAATCAGGTAAAAAATGGCCGAATTAGATCATAAAATTCTTATCAATGTTGAGGATGACGAAACCAGAATTGCGTTATTACACGGCTCAAAACTGGATAACCTTTACATTGAACAAACCCACCGCACCCAAAAAATTGGCAATATTTATTGCGGAAAAGTTGTAAAAGTACAACCCTCATTTCAGGCAGCCTTCATTGATTATGGTGAAGAACGTCACGGTTTTCTTTCCCTTTCCGATATAAACTTCCAAGTCTATAAACCAAGTCGTGAAGGTCGTGGAAGACCTTCCATCACTCAAGTCCTCAAGCCCGGACAAAAAGTCCTAGTCCAAGTTATCAAAGATGAACTTGCCCACAAAGGGGCGTCACTAACCACAAATATTTCTCTAGCAGGACGCTTTCTTGTTTTTATGCCGGACAGTGACCGTGGAGGAGTTTCCAAAAAAATTGAAGATGAAGACCAAAGAGCACGCCTGCGCCATTTACTGAAAGGTCTTGGCAGTGAAAATTCTTCGGCTATCATCCGCACAGTTGGTGTTGACCGTTCGCTCACTGAGTTAAAACGTGATTACACGATTTTACGCCGTACCTGGAATGAAATCAAAGACGAGCATGAAGAGCAATCAACTCCTGGATTACTTTATCAGGAGGAAGATGCGATGCTGCGAATGATCCGCGATTATTACAATGACAGTGTTTCAGAAGTTGTGATTGATGAACCTGTTGCTTTTCAACATGCCTTAGAGTTTTTTAAAACTCACATGCCTTCAGAACAGAAAAAACTGCAACTTTATCTTGGTGAAAAATCACTTTTTTCTTCATTTGAAATTGAAGCTCAAATAGAAGTTTTACACCATCAGCACGTTCCACTTCCCTCCGGAGGATCATTGGTTATCATTCCTACAGAAGCGCTTGTAGCGATTGATGTCAATTCCGGTAGATCCACACAAGAGAGAAACATTGAAGCCACTGCATTACGAACTAATTTGGAGGCGGCCGAAGAGGTCTCAAGGCAGCTGCGTTTACGAAACCTGGGTGGTTTAATTGTGGTGGATTTTATTGACATGGACAATACAAAAAATCGTCTTTCAGTAGAACAAAAAATAGAAGAAGAAATGTCTTCAGACAAGGCAAAGACTTCTTTTGGAGTAATCTCAAAGTTCGGACTACTGGAATTGAGTCGACAACGTATTTCGAGCAGCTTATCACTCAATTCTATTTTAATAACTTTAGCTAACCGTATTTTGCGAAAAATTCACGATTCAGCAATTGAGCAAAAGGTACTGCAGATTCACATCCGTCTGCCTGTGGAATTGGCAACTCATTTACTCAACGTTAAGCGACAACGATTAACTCAAATGGAAATGGATTATGGAATCAGCATTTCCATTACGCCGGACACGCAACTTGGGACAGAAGAAATTCCGGAAATGGAAGTTACGCTGAAAGAACAAGGCGGCGGAGAAACCAGAACAACTGTTCCGATTTCTGCCTCTGACATGCGTGACGATAAACTTGGGCGGAAAAAAGGACGCGGCAAAAAAGAGGTAGACAAAAAAGAAACTTCCGAAACTGCGCAGAGTAGTCCGGAAAAGAAAACGGAGGAAAAGCGGTCTAAAGCAAAAGAAGTTGATGCTAAGACTTTATCGAAAGATAAAGACACCAAATCCTCTGAGGATTCCGGTATAAAGCAGGAACTTCCGGATTCCGCTGCTGTAGAGAAAAAGGAACCAGAAAAATCATCCGCAAAAGATATTAAAGTTTCTGACGATAATAAAAAACAGACTGCAATGAGCAAGCCTGCAGACGAAGAAAAAAAGGAAGAAGAAACTAACGGGGAGCTTTTTGTGAGTACCCATGAACGTCCGAATGATCAAACTGCTCCGGGAAATAAAAAATCAATTCCGGTTGAAATTGCTGCGAAACAAGATGATTCCGCAACAACAACTTATCAAAGTGTGCATTTGGCAGATCACGGTAATTCAACAGATAGAAGCAAAAAAGTTCCTGCAGAAAAACTTTTAAGAGATTTTGTTGCTGAAACTCCTATGTTCAGCAGTGTTCACCTGGGAGATGAAGAAAAAAAAGAAAGCAAAGTTTCTGCAAGACAAGATACAAAATCTCAGGAAATTGTTAAAAAAACAAAACCTGCTCCTGAAAAAAAGTCTGGAAAAACTGTACTTAAATCTTCCACAAATAAATCCGAAACAAACAAAACTGATTCATCAAAAGTTACTGCTAAAACAGCGCCTAAAAAGGCTAAAATAGGATCTGTAGAAAAGTCCGGAATAAGGTCAAAAACCGCACAAATTAAACTATCAACAGCAAAAAAAGATTCTGGAAAAGCTAAAACTCCGAAGTCGTCTGACGGGAAAGTCGAAAGAGACCAGGAAAAAGGCAAGGTCAAAGATTCTGCAGCAAAATCAGCAAAAGACAAGATGGTGAAGTCCAAGACACCAAAACCACCGAAGCAGAAAAATACTCCTGTTAGCAGTCCGGAAACAAAAGTGACTGCTGCCTAACATCGCTGAATAAAGAGTGACAGGGGCACAATGTCTTACCAAAATCTACCGTCTATCACGGAATGTGACGCGTATCTCAAGGAACAGAAACTCCCTCACGGTAAAGTTGTCAGGGAGCAGCTAAACATTGTCTTGAATCTTGTCCGCAAGGAAATCTCCCAAAATCCCGCCGAAGAAATTGCAGACAATAATACCGAAATTTTGAAACAAGTTGCGGCACAAGTTCGGAAAGATTCTCGTGGCACACAACGAGTGATCAATGCTACCGGAGTTGTTGTTCATACCAATTTGGGCCGAGCTCCTTTGTCTGAAAGTTTGTTAGGCAAAGTATTGCCCGGAATGAGTTCCTATTCCACACTGGAATTTGATCTTGAGACCGGAAAGCGAGGTTCACGTGACTCGAAAATCCGGAAACTTTTGCGTTCCCTTTCTGGAGCAGAAGATGCAATGGTGGTCAATAACAATGCCGCAGCGGTTTTTTTAATGCTAAAGGCTTTAACCTCAAATGAGCCGGAAAGCAAAATGCCTGAGGTGATTGTGTCACGTGGCGAATTAGTCGAGATCGGTGGCTCTTTTCGTATTCCGGACATCATGCGGGAAGCTGGAGTCAAGCTGGTCGAAGTTGGCACCACTAATCGCTGCCGACTTACGGATTATGAACAAGCCATCACAGAAAATACTGCCGCCCTTTTAAAAGTACATCCTTCAAATTACGAAATTCATGGTTTTACGGAATCCGTTTCGGTTGATAAAATGTCTAAACTGGCCCACTCCAAAGGTCTATTTTGTTTTCATGATTGGGGAAGTGGAAGTTTTTACAAGTTCCGGCAACGTGGATTGAGTGAGTATGCAACTGCAGAGCAAGAGCTTTCTGCGGGTCCGGATTTACTGGCTTTTAGCGGGGACAAGCTTCTCGGCGGTGTTCAGGCCGGTGTGCTGCTTGGTAAAGCTGAAAACATCAAAAAACTGCGTAATCATGCTCTCTACCGTGCATTACGCTTAGACAAAGTAACACTTGGCTTGTTTGAAGCTACTCTGGAAGCATATCTTGATTTAGATAGCCTTCCTGAAAAAGTTCCCACAGTAGGATTGCTGGAATTGAGGCGAAATGAAATTCGAGTCAAAGTACAGGACTTTCTGAATCAGCTTAAATTACCAAAAAAAACAGCCTGGAAATGTGAACTCCGCGAAACAGAATCCCGGGCCGGCGGCGGCGCTTTACCGGAACTCCCTTTAGAATCAGCAGCCCTTGTTTTTTCCCATCCAAACCGGTCATCAAATGAATTACAGGAGTGGTTTCGATCACAAACTGTTCCCGTAATTGTCCGGATCCATGAAGAACAAATTTGGCTCGATTTCCGTACAATTCTCCCACATGACACTGATGAGCTTCTGACGATCGCCACGCAGCTTATTACAGATTGATTATTAATGGTTATCAGAATCCAGGCCCATTTTCCCGTTGCTAAAATCCTGTCAGTCAAATCCAGTCCTGCTCAATACACTAAAAGGTCTTTTTCTTGCTTGATCAGTGGTGCATCAAAAGCTTCATAAAAAACCAAAACAATATTTTTGATAGTGCCCATTTTCAACAATCAACTAAGTAACTCCCACAGTATGAAATTGCCTGCATTCATTGGGAAAGCGTTCCTGCTTTGTCTCACCTTTCTTTGCATTACTTCACAAAGTTGGGGTCAATCAAGTAACAATCAGGGAGATAGCAGTAATTACGAACAGACTCAGCTAAGCGGTTTCAGTGATGATGAGCGGATAAAATTATTGTTGTTGAACCTTCTTCCATCAGGAATGACAGAAACAGCAGCAGAAGAAATTGCCAAGGCGCTCCAGCTGAATATTTATAACACTAATCATTTTTCAGTAGTAGGACCTGCCGAATGGAATGCTGAAATAAAAAATCAGGATCCGACACTGGCGGACTGTCATGATATTGCTTGCGGAGCAATGATCGGAAAATTATTTCATGCAGACAAAGTTTTGGTTGGCACACTTCATTCCGAAATAATGTTTAATGAAAACAATGAAGAGGAGCCGAGTTTTGTTCTATCAATAAGAATGGTGGACACCCGTACAAACATCACTGATTTCAGTGATGAAGTACAATTCACTGATCTGCAAATGCACGACGAGTTGTTCCGTCTTGCTGCAAGGATTTCAGATAACACATTGTTAATTGGAAGTGTTTTGAGTACAAAACAGTCCCGAATTAGCTTTAATATAGGACGGGCACAGGGCATCAAAACCGGCCATCAGCTGGTTATTTCGCGGAGAACATCTGCAAGAAAAAAATTCGTAAATGATCTGCACGATAATGCTTTTCAAAATATTGCATTAGCAGAAGTTGTTCAAGTCAGTGATTTGTCAGCAGAAGCCGTTATTGTGCAAAAAATTTCTTCTGTTGCAAATGGCGACCAGGTTCAAACTTATATTGATCGGGAAAAGCTTATTCATCTGATCAGCCAAACACGAAAGGAGCTTGACACTCAAAAACGATTGAAACCAAAACAACGTGTTATCCGCAAAGTTCCGTCCATAGGAAAGGAGAGTTCGGATTATGCAAACTGGTCAAAACGCTTTAGACAAACAAAAGTTGAGCATGATCGCTGGCTCTACACCACAGCAGGCGCCGGTGGAGCAACAATCCTGTTTCTCAGCGGAAGTATCAAGCTGAGTGGAATTTTGAGCGTTTTACCCTGGATAGCCGGAGCCGGAACTGTTTATAGTGGAATCCGTTTTTTCCATTTTCGAGATTTAATGAATGAACTCTCCACAGAAGGGCGCTCCCTTGGTTTTATTTCCAGTTCATTCGATCCCATACCTTCGGGCTTCAACTGGACTCCTGTTCCAAAAGGCTTTCAAATAGCCTGGATTAAGCGTTTTTGAATTCGGATTTCCGTACATTCAATCTTCTCCCTGAATAGTTTTCTCTCCATCTTCTGTTTTATCTCTTCCAGATTAGTTTTGACCGGCTCAAATCTAACACAGAGAATTGTGCTAAATAATCAACTTGAGTTTAAGTCTAAAAACTTGGAAACTGTGACAGATCATTTTAGCAAACTAAAGTAATCTTCCAACTGAACTATATCAAATTGAGGCATCAGGGTAACTGGATCAAACCAACTAAACTATGAGAAGATGGTGATGGGGAATGCAAATTATTTCAACTTGTCAAGACAGGTTGATGAAAAAGCAAATGACATGAAAGGCAGAAATGACTGCAGCTGAAACACAAGAACAGCTATATTTTGCTCTGCAAACTTTCACTGAAGTAAACCGCATCATCACATCTTCACATAATTCTGACGAAACGCTTGCGAGGACTGCCAGTATGATTGCAAAGCGGATTGAGGTTGATGCATGTTCAATCTATATTTATGATGCAGACCAGGCAATTCTGATATTGAAAGCAACTCACGGTCTTGACCCATCGACCACCGAGAAGGTTCGCATGAGGCCTTCAGAAGGTTTGGTTGGATTGGTACTAGAGCGTTCTGCCCCTGTGCAGGAATCTAAAATGCACGAACATCCCCGCTTCAAAGCATTTCCGCAAACCAAAGAGGATTCATTTTCATCTTTTCTTGGAGTTCCGTTAATAGAGCATCGAAAAACTTTCGGTGTGCTTGTCGTTCACACAGTTGAACCTCGTACATTTTCTCCAGAGGAAGTACAATTACTTAGTTCTATTGCAACTCAAATCTCCAGTCTTGTTTCAAAAGCTCTGCTCCTCAAACAACTGGATACCGCGACTCAAGAACCTGCCGGTACACCTGAGAATGAAGAAACCTCCTTTCACATGTATGGGCAACCTGTTGCTTACGGTGTTGCTCTTGGTCAAGCTGTTCTGCTCAAACAGTCTGACATTGAAGTCCCGGAGAAGACTAGTTCCAGTACAACAGAGCTTGAAATGTCTGACTTTCAAGCCGCAATGGATCATACGATTTCTGACACTTTGGAATTAATTGAAAAAGTTAAAGATCGTGTAGGAACGGAAGAAGCCTCTATTTTTCACGCACACCTGATGTTTTTGGAAGATCAGCATTTTCAGGATAAAATTAATTCAAAAATTGAATCCGGAAATACCGCGGCATGGTCAATTTACAAAACAGTTCATGAATATCTGGGTGCCTTTGAAGAAATTAAAGATCCTTATCTGAGTGAAAAAGGTGCGGATTTAAAAGATGTCGGTTACCGTCTTTTACACTTTTTGGGACACGAGGTACTGTCCGTAACCAAAAAGACAGGAATTCTTGTTGTACGGCAGCTTCTCCCCGGAGATATTGCGAGGTTAGACACGACACGCATAAAAGGCATTGTCTTGTCCAGCGGCGGAGTAGTTTCTCATGCAGCAATTCTGGCTCGATCACGGAGGATTCCTGTAGTTTGTCTGGAAGACAAAGAATTGGATCAAATAAAGGACGGCGCCCCAATTGCTATAAATGGAGATTCCGGATTTGTGGTAACATATCCGGATAAAGAGGTACTGGCTGAATTTAAACAGTTGTTGGTCCGGCAGCAGAATTATTATGATAACCTTGAAGAGTTTCGCGATCTTCCCTGCAAAACAAGCGATGGAGCACGTATAAATTTACTGGCTAACGTAGCCCTTGGCGGGGATGAAATACAGTTACTTAGTTACGGTGCAGAAGGGGTAGGACTGTTCCGCACCGAGTTTTATTTTCTTTCTCTCGACCGCTATCCGGACGTTGCCGAACAAACAAAAGTATATCGTGATTTACTGGATAATATTTCAGCGGATAAACTGGTGGTTTTCCGAACTTTGGATGTTGGAGCAGACAAAGCCGCGCCTTACATGGGATTTCATGATGAAGATAATCCGTTTCTCGGTTACCGTGCCGTGCGTCGTCAGTTGAAAGAAAAAACCGTTCTCAAGGAACAGTTACGCGCGCTGCTTCAGGCAACCGGCGAACGGCCAAATGTGCGGGTACTTTTTCCGATGATCACAAATGTAAGTGAAATCAAACAAGCAAAGGCCTTGTTCGAAGAGTGCCGAAAGGAAGTGGAAACATCCGGAATTTCTATAGCAAAAATTGAAGTTGGAATGATGTTTGAGGTTCCAAGCGCCTTTTTGATTTGTGAAAAATTTATGTCAGAAATAGATTTTTGTTCGATTGGCAGTAATGACCTCACCCAATATGTGTTGGCAGTAGATCGCAATAATCCTCAAATCTCCGACCTGTATGACCCCCTGCATCCGGCAGTTCTAAACTTAATTCAAAAACTTGTGCAAACTGCTGATAAACATAATAAACCCGTTGAATTGTGCGGAGAAATGGCTTCCGATCCTGACGGATGCGTAATTTTGGTTGGCCTGGGAATCAGCTCACTAAGCATGAATGCTCCTCTAATTCCGGTGGTCAAAAAACGTCTTTCAGAAATTTCTCTACCTGAAACGCAGTCACTTGCCCAAAAAGCCTTGAACTCATCTTCACCGGCCGAAGTGAGGGAAATGATTCGAGAGTGTTTTCCAGATTCTCATACTTAGGAAAAACACAAACCATGACAACTCAAAACACACCTCATAAAATCTGTTTAATTCATGGTAACCAACAATTATTGATAGATGAAACCACTAATAATTTGATAGAACAGAGGTTGGAGGGACGTGAACATGAGTGGAGTTTAGAACGCTTCAATGCACAGGAAATGCTGAAGTCCACAGGTGAATCTGGAAAAAACAGTATTGATGATTTCTTGATCAGTTGTGAAACGTTGCCGATGCTGAGTGATCGTAAAGTAATCCGGCTTGACAATTTTGAACTGATCAAAAAAGCAGCGAAGAAAAATGACAGTTCTTCAGCAGGCAGGCTTTTTGACGCGGTTGAAAACATCATTAATAATCCTCCGGATTGCTTATGGTTTGTCTTTACAAGTCCCGCAATGCGAGAGCAGGATTTCAGCAAACCGCTCTACCGTGGTATAAAACAAAGCGGTTGGATCCAAAAATTTGTAGCCTACGATAATAGTTCGCCTTTCAACTGGGTAATTCAGCGTGGCGAAAAAAAAGGATTGCCGCTCTCAGCGGATGCTGCACGTTTGCTGATTGACATCTTGGGCAATGATCTTACTGATTTGGACCACGAACTGGAAAAATTGAGCCTTTACTTAGCAGGTAAATCCATCTCAGAGGAACTGATCAAAGAACATATTCGCGGTCACAAACATTTTTCTGTATTCCGCATGACGGAAGCCTTGTCCCGCAAGGAATTGCTGCCTGCTTTGGAAATCCTTGATCAACAGCTTCAGGCTGCTCCCCGTGAACATGTCCGCTTATTTGCACTCATCATTATGCAGTTTCGACGGCTACTTATCATTCACTGCATGCTCGCACAATTCCATAAAGAATCCGAAATTATAAGTAAAATATCTCTACCACCTTTTCTTGGCAAACAAGTTCTGGCACAAGCACGAAATTTTAGCATTGTTGAAATACAAAATATTTATTCGGAACTCGCTCAACTGGATTTGCGTGTAAAATTTCAAAGCTCACTTGCGCCGCTTCTTCTTCAAGACCTCTTTCAGCGAATTTGTTCCGGGCAGTTTAAAACTGCTGCTTAATTCACGGAATTACAGGTTGATTTTCTTCAGTCATGAAAATTTCTCACAAGTTTAAGAATTTTGACTGAAAGTTTTTGTCTGTACTCATCCAGTGCAAAACAACAGTAAATGTGAGGTGATAAAATATATTCAATTGACACAACTTGTTTGATGGTTCAACTCACTTGTCGTTATTAATGTCATGAGTAAAAACGAAATTTTTCCGCGTCTTTTTTCTCCAGTCGATCTGCGTGGACATGTACTTCGTAACCGTATAGTTTTTGGCGCACACACCGCAAATATGTCAGAACAGGGACTTCCGGGAGAAAGGCATCTTGCCTATTACCGTGAACGTGCGCTGGGTGGAGCGGCAATGCTCGTCATCGAACCGATGCCAGTGCATCCCGCGGCGGTTTTGACACGAGGGAATTTCCGGAACAGTACTGATGAAGTCATTCCCCACTTCCGGAAGATTACGGATTCAGTTCATGAAGAAGGATCCTTGATTCTCCAGCAGCTTTACCACGTCGGCCAACATGGCGATGCCGACAACTCATATCACGCCAACTGGTCGCCATCCGGAATGCCGAGTTACCATGATTCCGACGGCAGTCATTCGATGCTCGAAGCGGAAATAGAGGAGACTATCGGGGGCTTCGTGCAGGCCGCTAGAAGATGCAGGGATGCAGGCTTTGATGGAGTCGAAGTATGGGCAGCTTATCACGGCATGGTTGATCAATTCTGGACACCATGGTCAAATCAGCGCACAGACCGTTGGGGGGGGCTCGCTGGAAAACCGTACGCGATTTTCACGTGAAATCATCACCAGAATACGAAAACTATGCGGTGAGGATTTTATTATCGGCATAGCAGTCAACGACGAACCGGATTTCGAGGTCGCTCTCCAGCGTGAATCGATCGCAGAAATCATCGCCCTTCACGATCGCGATCAGCTGCTTGATTACGTCACCTGCGGCACCGGAAGCTACTTCGATTTCTACAAGCTGATGCCTACATTTCTCTATCCGGAA
>DTUH01000316.1:1994-5454 GCA_012964265.1 Candidatus Lambdaproteobacteria bacterium | reverse complement strand
TTGGAGTTGTGGATAATCCGGGAATACCGGAACTGAATGCCAGGGTCAGCCTAGCTTATGAAAGTCCGGTGCGGGGGATTGCTACTTCCGGTTGGCGGGGACGTTCCTTGAGCTTGGGGATTGCGGATGCTGTAACAGTGCTGGCCGGGTCCGCCGCAACTGCAGATGTTGCCGCCACACTTATCGCCAACGAGGTCAATGTCGATTATCCGGGAATTATAAAACGTCCTGCTTCAGAAGTGAAGGACGACAGTGATTTGGGTATGCTGCCGGTTACAGTTGACGTTCCTGCATTACCCGCTGCACAAATTTCTGAAGCACTCAAACGGGGAGCGCAGACCGCCGGGAATTTTATAAGGTCTGGAAAAATAGCAGCGGCCTATCTTTCACTGCAAAAGCAAACACTTGTTGTTGAAAACAATCTAAAAGAGGAACCAGATGAATGATTTGATCAAAGTCAGAAAAATTGTAACACATGTCGAAAATATCTACCATGAAGGAGGACCGGTTCACAGCAATCCCATTAAAAAGGGGGCAATTCTGATTGTTTTGGAAAACCCGTATGCAGGAAACTATGTTGAAGACATTACACCGATGATGGAAGCCCTAAAGCCTGTTGGTCTGGATGCAGCAAACCAGCTTATCGAATTACTTGGGGGAGCGGATAAAATCCAAAGTTACGGAAAGGGTTCAATTGTCGGAGAAGCCGGAGAACTTGAACACGGCGCCCTCTGGCATGTTCCGGGAGGATACGCCATGCGTGAAGCATTGGGCGGCGCGCTCGCCATCGTACCCTCAGCCAAAAAAGTGGGTGGAATCGGCTGCCGGATGGATATTCCCATCACACACATCAACGCGTCCTATGTGCGTAGTCATTTTGACGCAATGGAAGTTTACGTTCAGGACGCACCAAGAGCAAATGAAATTATTTATGGACTGGTCATGACAACCGGGGGGCGAACACATCCACGTGTTGGCGGCTTGGAATCAAACCGGATTTCCGCAATGGATGGGTTGCGTTGAGGGCCTGAAAACTATTTCCCTTTCCTGAGTTTTTGAGTGGCCTTAGTTTCGACTTCATTTTGCCGATTCAGCACAACCCCAAATCGTTCCAGTGCTTGTTCGGCAGTATAATAACCTCTTTGAACATCGTTCCGGACAAGTTCCGGTTTCCGTTGAAATGGATTTTCGTAACCGCCTCCGCCGGGTGTCGATACACGTATTGTATCTCCTGCCTGAACGAGAATGTTTTGATCTTTTGACAAGTGTTCAGGAATATAGGGTTTCCCGTTTTGTTCAACTCGGACCATGTTTACGCCGCCGTCCTGTCCGCCTAAAACCCCTTGTGGTCCAAAAAGTCCGTGATCCATCACCATTGATACTTTTGCATTTCCTCTGCGGAGTTTGATTTTATAATTCACTCCAAATCCACCGCGTTGCTTTCCGGCACCTCCGGAACCTTCGTGTAATGAATATTCTTCAAACAGGACCGGATAAAACTGTTCCATAACTTCGACCGGAGTTGTCTTGGAAATTCCTATTGTCGAACAACCGTTGGAAAGCCCGTCGCCGTTTGAGTTTCCTCCATAACCTCCGCCACTGATAACATACATCACATAGTTGCGGTCGTGCTTTGGGTCATATCCACCGATACAGAGATTGCCGCTGGTTCCTGCAGGCGCCGCAAAAAGGAGTTCCGGAATGGCTTTTACCAGCGCACCAAACACCGCTTCGGCGATGCGCTGACTGACTTCCGCAGCACATCCGGAAACCGGGCGCGGATATTTTGCATATAAAAATGTTCCATCCGGATCCTTGATATGCAGTGGTTCAAAGGTTCCGGCGTTAAGCGGAACTTCCGGAAAAATGTGTTTGATGGCCAGGTAAACAGAGGATTTCGTTGTGGCAATGACGCTGTTCATCGGTCCTAAACAGGGTGGACTGGAACCGGACATATCGAAATAGAGTTCCGTACCTTCTTTGCGGATTTTCATTTCAATCCGCAATGGTTCATTGACCACGCCGTCAGAATCTACAAATGCCTCACCTTCGTATAGACCATCCGGAATTTCCTGAATCCGCGCCCGCATTTGTTGTGCAGCACGGCTTTTTAATTCTTTGATTGAACTTGTTACAGTCTCTGCACCGTAGCGGTCAAGGAGTTCAGTAAAGCGTTTTTCACCAACTGCAAGTGCTGCGGCCTGGGCTTTTATGTCACCGATACGCTGGTCGGCAATGCGGATATTGGAAAGGATAATCGAGAGAATTTCCTCATCCATCACACCGGCTTTGTATAGTTTTACTGGCGGCAGGCGCAGACCTTCCTGTTCAACTTCTGTTGCATTTGCTGAAAATCCACCCGGAACCGCTCCGCCTGTATCCGGCCAGTGTCCGGTATTGGCCAGCCAGGCAAACAGTTCTCCTTTGTAAAAAAACGGTTTCACAAAGCGCACATCCATTAAATGCGTTCCGCCGAGATAAGGATCGTTGACGATGTAAACATCTCCGGTCTTTAAATCTTTGGCGCGTTCAATCACACACTGAGTTCCGAACTGCATCGTACCAACAAAAACCGGCAGACCTAATTCACCCTGAGCAATCAGTTCACCGTTGCTTTTGTCATAGATACCGTCTGAGCGATCAAGTGCTTCGGAAATAACCGGACTGAAGGCGGAACGCACGAAGGCCAGATCCATTTCGTTGCAGACTTGCTGCAAGCCGCTTTGAATTACGGTTAACGTTATGGGGTCAAGATTTGTCATTGCTCTGATCCTTTATGCTATATCCAATGCAAAACGAATGGCCTGACCGACGCTCTTCATTTTGTTCCGAGAAAGTGAAGTTAAGCGTGCACCGATTTTCTTTTTTGAAACGGTTTGGATATGGTCAAGATTCACAACACAATCCTTTTTCACCCCGTCTTCCGTCGAAAGAAAAACTTCACTGGGAATATCACGAATAGTAGAAGTAACAGGTGCAACAGTCATTTCGCCTAGATAGTCCAAAATAGAATCTCGTGTGAGAATCAGTATAGGCCGTTTTTTATCTGGAGCTTGAAATTTATACCATCGGATTTCTCCTTGCTGCATCAATCCCCCCACTCCTGTTCAGTTTCCCAAACAGAAAACTCACTTTTTTCAATGGGATGGGCTTCATATCCTTTACGATGTTGTTCCTCCAATTTGTGAATACGATAGCGCTCCAAAGCGTCATTCAGGGCTTGCCTCGTGAAGGCGGAACGGGTTGTCTTTAGTTCACGGGTTACTTGATCTACTTTATGAACTAGCTTTTCATCCAGTGTCATTTGTACTGTCTGCATTTTCCCTCCATCTATTTATGTGTTAAATTATAGCTATTATAATCCACATTATTCTTAAGTTCAATATTTTTTTGTCATGTGTTTTCTGTGTTCAGTTTTCTTGAAATGCTGAAATAGATCAAAGTGAAATTATCAAATTCC
>DTUH01000316.1:0-1973 GCA_012964265.1 Candidatus Lambdaproteobacteria bacterium | reverse complement strand
GTTCAAATCCACTTCAACCTGATTCTCAGGTTCTACGATAATAGTTGTATCCAACTGTTCAATGATAGCCGGACCATTGAAATTTGCCTGCTTTGGCAGAAACTCTCTTTTGTAAATTGGAGTTTCTTTCCAGCCGGATTCAAACCAGACGCGACGGATTCCGATTTTGCAGTCTTCTATTTTCGTTTTTTGTTCTGTCTCTGCTATCAATGATGTCAAAGGAACCGGTTTGCGGCGTCCTATGACAGCTGTGTGCAAATTGACTAAAACGGCCCGGATTTCCGGAAGCTCAACTCCAAACCTATCCCAGTAGGCTTTTTCAAATGCGGTTTGTAATGATTCCCGAGTAAGTTTTGTTTCGTGCACCGGAAAGTTTAGAATGTGCGTCTGTCCTTGAAACTGCATATCAACATCATGAATGATGATCAATTCTTCAATCTCCACTCCCTCAGACTCAATGATTGTTTTACCTGCATCAATCTGTGCAGTAAAGATTGCATCAACCTGATCCATATCAGCCTGCGCTAAAGGCACATTGATTGAGTTCACATAATCGTGTCTCACATCCGCCACCACACAGCCAACCGCATTGGTGATTCCGGGACGCATCGGTACCAGAACTTTTGGAATGCCCAATTCCCCTGCCAGTGCAACTGCGTGCAAAGGCCCTGCTCCACCGAAAGCAAAGAGTGCAAAATCACGTGGATCGTGACCTCTTGCCAACGAAACCAGCCTGAGCGCGCCTGCCATATTCATGTTGGCAATCCGTATAATTGCTGCCGCAGTTTCTTCTGCATTATCTAATCCAAGCGCTGCTCCTACCTGTTCCTGCATCAGCTTGCGCACCGTCTCCAGCGAAACCGGATGATCGACTGAAAGCAAAGCTTCCGGATTCAAACGACCCAGAACGAGATTCGCATCAGTAATGGTTGATTTCTGACCGCCGCGTCCATAACAAATGGGGCCCGGCTGAGCGCCCGCGCTTTCCGGTCCGACCTGCAGCAACCCTGCGTCATTAACCCAGGCCAGACTTCCTCCTCCTGCCCCGATTGTATGGACATCAACCATTGGAACATGGATCGGCATTGCGTATTCAATTTCGAGTTCGGAAGTGACTTGGGGAATACCGTTGACAATCAGCCCGACATCACAACTCGTTCCGCCCATATCATAAGTCACCACGCGCTCAAATCCGGATTTGGAGGCAGTATATGCGGCAGCCATCACTCCGGAAGCCGGACCGGACATTACGGTTTTCACCGCATCTGTTGAAACTATTCCTGAAGAAACCGTGCCCCCGTTACCCTGCATGACCAGCAAATCTTTGGAATAACCACCATCTTTAAGTTTTTGCTGTAAGCGTTCGATATAACGATGCAGTACGGGTTGAATGGCAGCATTGATGGCAGCAGTTGTTCCACGTTCATACTCACGAAATTCCGAAACCAATGCACTCCCGCGTGTTATAAACGGATTTGGCCAAAGTTCTTTTACTATCTCTTCTGTTCTGCGTTCATGAACATCATTTTTGTAGGAATGAAGATAATGAATGATTACTGCCTCTACTCCGGATTCAAGAAGTTGTTCCACAGCTTTCAGGACATCTGCTTCGTTCAGGCCCTCTACTATTTCTCCATCGCAATCAACTCGCTCTCTCACTTCAAGACGTAGTTCCCTGGGGATAATGCACTCAAAACTGCCTGTCATCCCATAAGGTTTGGGGCGGGTACGCCGTCCCAATTCCAGAACATCACGAAAGCCTCGAGTCGTAATCAAACCAACACGGCTGATTTTACGTTCCAGCAAAGCATTGGTGGTTACAGTAGTTCCATGGATGATGGTGTACAGATTCTCCATCGTCGATCCGGCAGATTCAAGCGCGCTCATTACGCCATAGGACTGATTTTCAGGAGTACTGGGAACTTTGGCGATTTTAACGCTTTCTGTTTCTGTGTCAAAAAGAACGAGGTCCG
>DTUH01000315.1 GCA_012964265.1 Candidatus Lambdaproteobacteria bacterium | reverse complement strand
TGATCAACGCAATTTTAAATTATAAAAATTAATTCTTTAAAAATTATTATTAGACAAATAATAATTTGTATTGTATAAACAATATATTAAGCCCGTATTATAAAAACGTTTCAACTTTTTCCTGATTGATTTTATTTTCAGGCAACAATTTTGCTATATAGAGATTAAGACCGTAAAAACTTTCGACTGCATTGGCGACAAATTCGAAAATCCAAATTCGAAAATAATTGCGTAAATTTGGAAAAAGAATAATCAGAGTTTTCGAGAATAAAACATGAGCAAGGTTTTCTACCCCTTAATAGACGGCCCAAAGTCAGAACAGAAGCCAAAGAGTGATGACTGGCAAATAGAGGAAAATTATTTAAACCTTTGGGGCTATCTAAGAAGAAGGTATCCTAATGTTGATTTGGAAGAAAAAAAGTTTTTGGATTTGATACAGATAAAAACCTCACTTGAAGGTCCACATCAATTAAGAGAATGGAACGAAGATATTGCATCAGTTCGCAAGCATTGATTACCGGTGGTGAACCACACCCTTCACGGGTAAATATTTATGAAGTCCTTTGACAGCATCGACAAGTCTTTTGAGGAGCGTTTTGATCCCAAGCTCCGCACAATAGGAGAATCCCAACTCCAAAATCACGACCGCCAAAAAGAACAAATCCCTCCCTCAAAATTTTTCCGTATTGAATATTCAGCATCAATTCCTGAAGAGACAAAGTTATTTTTGAGCGGAAAAATTCCGGACATCTTAGATTTTCCTGAAAAATTCGGTATTCAGATTCCTCATGCCAACCATTTGCTGCGTTTTATAGACCAGGAAACATACGAGTCTGAAATGGGTTCTCCACTGCCTGCAAACGTTGCGCTTCCCGCATCTCGCCTGAAAATTATCAACACTTCACGGGCATACAATGTAACGGTTATTCTGCCAAAAAAACTGGACACTGCAGAAGTAATTGTAAACATTACACGTAATTTATTTTCAAAATTATGCGGAAATATTTTCTTTAATGAACAAATTCTGCCGTTGGAATTTTACCGGCAAAGTGCACAAGTTCAAAAACAAATCAGTGCCGCAATTCCGGAAATCCTGGACCTCGTTGAAGAACTTAATTTTCCGGCAAAAAGTTTGCAGGCATTTTGCGAAAGTGTGGCGAAGTCATATCGTCTTGATCTGGAAAAAAAGGGTGCTGAAATCCGGAAACAATTAATTGCGGAATGGCGGGAAAAGTGGAAATCCCAGTCGCTTTCAACGGAGGAGCAGCACACGCTTGATTCCATTTTTACTGAGTTTAAACAGACGTTCAGGACAAATCCGGAAAAATTTAATCAGACAGTGTTTGAACGGGTTAAGCAACTTAATTCACAGCTGCATTTCATTTTACCGCATGAGCGACATGCCTATGAAAAATTCAAACAGGAGCGCTTTTCACATTACATCCGCTCTGTCATGCACAAACTGGAAGAAATAACTGCGCTTTCCGGATTTATTGAAGAACTGCATGCACTCCTGAAACAATCTCCGGAGGCCGCTGATTTAGAGGGAATCGGCTCTCAAATTCGATCCCGAATGCGGGAACTGCGCAGGGAGAAAAAAGTCGTTCAGTTTTATGTTCCGGAAATCCCGCAAAACCCGGATTTGAAACATATCCGGCAAAAGTTCCCGTTGCGTCTGGTTAAGATGCTGCCGTCAGGAACTCCGCTCAAAGAGTGGTCAAAAGAAATAAAACGAATGGAAAAACATTATGCTGAATCGATCTATTCAAAACTTTATTCCGCCCTTCACAGTTTGAGTGAATGGACACTCGCACTGCAAGAATCAAAGACAGATGATTTTCACGAAAGTGAGGATGGACAGCGCTTAAAAAAGCTGTTGCTGGTTTTGAAATACAGAACTCCTGCTGTTAAAGGATTGCAGAGCGTACTTGGCGTATTGCTGGACACAAGCGAACAATACGTTCTGCAAACTTCGGACACGGATAAGCCGCGGCAGTTGGTGCCTTTGGATGATTTTAGCAAAGCCTGGAGCTATTTCATCTCTTCCATTTTGACCATGCTTTATTATCAAGAGCCCTCTGCATCATCAACTCTCCCTCAGGGATTTAGAACTGACAACTTCCTGAAATCTATTCTTAAATTTGTTGACCGGCAATCTATCCGTGGAATAAACCATTTTCACATCGTAAAACTGCTCTGGCTTGTTTATGAAGAAAAAGAAGCTGATGACCTAACATTTCTGCTGTTTTGCATTCAAAAGCCCCAGGATATTCTACGCTACACATTGGCTCTCACGATGCGCCCGGTAACAGAAAAAACAAGCCTGGAAAAACGTCTGGAGAAGCTGCCTCAATACCGGGATGCCTGGATTTCCGCATATCAAAACCGCATAAACGAATTCGAAAAATGAAATTACTGAAATGTTTGCCCACCGGTTTTTTCAGGCAGGAGTAATCAGTGAGAAATCTGGATTAGATTTGAGGCGGAAAGAAACATGAAAAACAATTCGATCGCGGTGATCGCTACTAGTGATTTAGCGCCTCTCTGCAGGAATTGAAAAAACAAAACCAGGTAACAAAGCAGTGTAACTGAAGCTAAAACCGCAATTCCTAAAAGTGGCGCAACATCACCATAACTAAGTTCTGAAATCCACTGCCATCCTGTAGGCGCGTCCGTTTTTTCCAAATATTCATTCAATGGAAGAGACCAGTATTGCGGTAGATCTTCCAGTGGAACATGAGGAGACAACACGCCTGTCAAATACAAAGCAAATCCTGCGACAAGAACAAACAAACCAACGTGGTTAGTGTGATAAACTATTCTTGCGTATAGTTTCTGTTCTGATGCATTTTCAAATGCTGAAGTATCTTCCATTACAGAGCTCAGTTTCTGTTCAAATTCCAAATGCTTTCATTAAGGAACGGACTCCCGCAAAAAAGAGGACGCCGATGACCATGTTGCGTATCACAGATGGTTTAACTTTAGGCAGCAGCTTGGAACCTATTTTTGCGCCCAGCATTATTCCTACCATCGAAGGTACCGTGAGAATAGGCAATACCGCTCCTTTGTTCATGTAAATCCAGGCCGCGGTGCTGTCTGTGATGGACAATGCAAAGCTGCTGGTTGCGACCGCAATCTTGACCGGGGCGCCCATGATCAAGTTTAAAATTGCCACATTCGCCCAACCTGCACCTAAACCGAAAATTCCTGCCAATAATCCCACAATAACAAAACCCAACATTCCTCTAGTGGTTTTGTGCACCGTCCAGCGAACTTCTTTTCCGGTAGTTTCTTCCGTATAAATCCCGTTTATCTGGAAGAGTTCTGTCAAGTAGTTGCCATGAGTAACGTCCGGATGTTCTGAATTTTTTGCGAACAGCATGATGAAGACGATAACAATAATCGTAACTCCTAAACTACCCTGAATATAAGCCGGATTCAATGCGGAAAGCCAGAGTCCCAGGAAAGCTCCAACAATCGCAAAGGTTGACGCCACCAAAGCGGAAGGTAAGGCAAGTTTTAAACTGGCCAGATTTTTTTCAAGTAAATGTGGAGCTGCCGCAAGAGAACTGCCCAGCGCGATAAAAAGTCCGGTGCCGCGGACAAAATCGATATGAAACGGGAAAAAACTACTGGCAAGGGGAACGAACAAAACTCCGCCTCCAATGCCTGCCATTACACCAAAAACACCAATGAAAAAAGTAGTGAAAAATAAGATGGTCGGCCAACCCCACCAGGGCATATCGAATTCTGCCGTTGACCCGGCCAACAGAATTGACGGTGAAAGTAAGGAAAACAATAATGAGCCGAATTTGAACAGGATGCTCCGCTTCATTGAAGGACCTTTACTGTTCCACCGGAAAAGATGCTATTTTCCAATCCGCCATTCCGGAACTGTTTATACAAACAATATTTCCCAACCCCTGCATACTGAGCATTGTAAAAACTGTTTGTGCCCTGAGTCCGGAATGACAATGTAAAAACACCTTGTCATAGCTGCGGATTTCTTCAATAAACTCATTCTCATTTCCCATGGGAATATTCAAACTTCCGGGTACATGACCTTGATTGTACTCTTCAGGCGTCCGGACATCAATCACCCTTTCCGTAGGTTTAAGTTTATCCAGCAGCTGATGCAAATCATGCATGGTGAAATTATCTTCGTTGACATGACCCAGTGGCAGAGAATAACCGCATTTAAGATTCATTGTAACAGCTTCATCAATTCTTTTTGGATCAGGCAAATCCAGGTTGTTCATGATCTGGACAAATTTTTCCAGTGTCTGTTCACCCCCGATTCTG
This sequence comes from Candidatus Lambdaproteobacteria bacterium, assembly GCA_012964265.1. Classification (GTDB taxonomy): domain Bacteria; phylum SAR324; class SAR324; order SAR324; family NAC60-12; genus Arctic96AD-7. Next base: position 19,761 of record DTUH01000315.1, on the reverse strand, counting down.
GGATTAAAAGCTTTTTCTTCCTTGATACAGGAGGCAGTTCGTCCAAGGTAATCATGTCCCGGATAGACCATAGTTTCGTCCGGAAATATAAACAATTTTTGCGTGATACTTTCAAAAAGTTTTTCCGGATCACCTTGCTGAAAATCAGTTCGCCCACACCCACGTATCATCAAAGAGTCCCCGGTAAAGAGTCTTCCTTCGGTATAAAAGCTGGTGCAGGCATCGGTGTGTCCCGGAGTTGAAATTGCCCTGAGGCCAAATCGTCCGAACTCCAACTCATCACCATCCTTGAGCAGAATATCAGCACACTCTACTTTTGCATTTTCACCCAAAGCACTTTTTGCGCCGGTAGCCTGGCGTAGCATTCCCGCAGAGGTCACATGATCCGCATGGACATGTGTATCAATCACGTACTTGAGTTCAACACCAAGTTCTTCAATGAATTGCAGGTTCCTGTCAAATTGCTCCTTGACAGGATCTATGATCAGGCCTTCCTTGGTTACAGAATCAAACATCAAATACGTGAAAGTTCCCGTATCCCTATCAAATAATTGCCTGAAAACAAATGATGATTTGTTGATATTCTTCATAAATCTTCAACTTGTCAGGTGCAGTAAACTTCTTTGATCACGTCAAATAGTTCAGTTATTTTATCACTGGAAATCCGGTAAAAAGAATAGGTTGCCTCACGACGTGAGACTAACACTCCCCGGCTTTTCAGCAAAGATAAGTGCTGCGAAAGCGTTGTTTGCTTAATTTCGGTGTAATATTCCAGATTCTGAACTGTTTGTTCACCACCGCGCAAAGCGCACAAGATCCGTAATCTGGCAGGATGAGACATAACCTTTAAGCACTGAGCCGCAGTCTCTATATTTTCCTCCTGCTCACCAAATAACTGGACGAGTTCACATTTAAGTGCTTCGTTTTTGTTGACTGATTTTTTCACTATATCCTCCTATAATTGTCATATACCATAATATACAAATATAAAGAAAGCCAGCCTGTTTCCGGATTTATTTAAGTAAACTTCATAATTAAAAAGCTGGAGCATGACTCAGCATTTGTTATCCCAGCTTTGATTTTGCCTATCTAACTATAATTATTAGTATTTTTGGATAAATTTGCAGAAGAAATTATTAGCGCTTTTCTAGAAGCATTGGAGCCGCAAAATGTTTTTGCAACAACATTGTAATTGGCATATTTTTCGCACCGAAATTGTTAATCGTAAAACTTAACCTGTAAAGACTTTTAAGAAGAGGTAACATGAAATGGTTCAAATTCGAACCTCAGGAAGAGGAAATAGTAGAACCTGAAACATCGCCCGTTTTGGTTTACTTGAGTCCGGAAGCACTTAAACACACTGTTATTGTAGATGATTTTGGTTCTTTCCAAGACAGCCCTGAGTGCATTCCAGGTGGGCGGCTTTTTGAAGTAAGTCGTCAATACAGTTATCGTTTACGTCAGGTTGCGGATCTGGTAGAAGAGCCATTGGAGGTGAAAAATTTGCATATGAAATCACAGTCTAAACGTAACTTTCACGCAGATATCCGACCCGAAAAACGCCTTGCCTCGACAAGGAATGACATGCTTGAAGGCAGCGCAAATGCCACCTGTCCTGAGTCTTCACCTCTGGATCTGTCCAAAAACTCCGGAGAAGAAAATCTGCCGCAACAAAAGCTTCGACCTGAGCAGGTACCATTTAAAGATCTGGAATCCCTTTTTGTCAAATAAGCTGGAGACCGGTCAGGCTGTATAATCTGCAGCCTGAAAACATTCAGCGTAAAACATCAATGCTTTAAAAGCTGAATCTTACCTCGCCGCAGAGTCAGCAGCTGCATTTCACGCTGAACTTCCCCCCTTTCATCAAAGCGCAAATTGCCCGTTACACCGGCATAGGTCTGCATATTCGCCAGAGCATACCGGAGGTCGCGGTGAGTTTGGTTAGATTTGTCTTCAAGCAATTTCATCAATATCATCAAAGTATCATAGGCATAAGCGGTATAATGCGTGGGACCAATATAATTTTGATGTCGATATAACATTCGTTCGTGTAGCCTCAAAAGTTTTTTCATGGCAGGTGTATTACTTTGCGGGAAAAAACTGTCTACAAATACAGGTTTTTTCACACCGCGCAATCCTGGGGCAAACGGTAGCGCCGAATCATTCCAGCCGCTATCTCCCAGAAAGATCGTCTTTTCCATTTTATAAACAGCACTATAAGGAAAGATAAGCCTCAAATTTTTAACACCGCCTGAACCGACTGCTACGAACACAGCATCAAAGTTGTGGATTGGGTCTTCCTTTTCTTTGAGATCCTTCAAAATACTTTTATCTTTTGTGGTCATGCGTTGATTTTTACCCGTGAATGTATCAAACTCGTTCACCAAGCTTTTTTGGCCTTCATCCTTGTAACCTTCAACCGCAACAACTTCACAGCCTTTACGTAGAGCCGCATCCCAAAAAAGTCGCATCTTTTGTCGTCCTTCACGCGTTTTTGCGTATAGTATCAGGAAACGACAAGCCTGGAGTTCACTCACAGCATATTCCAGCAACTCCAGAACTTCCTGATTCCAGCTCTGATTGTTACGAAAAATGTAGTCCCCCAATTCCGGAATCCCGGCAGTCAATGACAGAGAGATCAAGGGAACTCGCAGTTTCTCGGCTTCTTCTGCCGCGGCCTCTGAAGTTTTCCGGGCAAGAGGGCCTATAACGGCAATCACGCGTTCCTTTTCCACCAATTCACGGATTGCGCTTTTGGTTTTTTCCGGATTCAAATGTGAGTCCCTGACCACAAGTTCCCACGGGCCAGCAGGTTTTTTCGGCATCGTTTCAACCGTAACATTGTCAGCAATCTGAGAATTCGCGCTTAGTTCATTTGTCAGTAAAGTTGCATTATCAGTTTGATTATCTGTCAAAATAGATTTCTCGTGGGCACGAAGCGCGAGCCACAAACCATTCAAAGTTTCCTGCGCTAAGCCGGCTACTTTTGCGCTGGAACTGCTCAACGGCAGAATAACGCCTATTCTCCGGGGACTAACATTCAACGCAGTCGTGAAGTTGTTCTGCATTTGCTCCAAAAGTTCAACCTCTTCCGCATCACCGGATTCACGTGCAAAATCGAGTCTTCGATCCACAAGTTCCAAAGCTTCACGATAGCGCTCCTGTTTAACCAAAAGCTCCAGCTCCATTGATGAAATTTGCTCCCGCAGCCAAGCTATATTTGGATAATTTGCTGATATAATTTGTAATTCTTCACGAGATTGAACTTCTTTAAGCAGACTGAGCAATTTTTCCAGATCGGCCATGTTTGCGGTTTCAGGATCATTAAGTTCATCAAGCCGATAGTTAACAGCAGTAAAAAGATCACCTTGAAGCAGTGCCTCATCACTGAGTATCCGTAATAAATCGCTGCGTAATTTTGGCTCCAGAGATTTCAAGGCACCTTCAAGCATAATCAGATTTTGATTAAGCGCCTTGTTTTGGGACAGCAGTGATTTATTCAAATAGTAAAACATTAAAGATGAAAGAGGGCTGTTTGGACGTTCATTCAAAAACGCTTCTGCCAACTGTTCCGCGGAGTTCCACTCATTTAAATAATAAAGCAGTTGAACTTTAAGCCGTGTGCGCTCCTCAATCTCCAGTTGGTTTTCAATTTCCAGATACCTTTCCCTGGCCTCTTCCGGATTTAAAATGAGCAGCCTTTCAATCTCCGCAACCAGCATATATACTCCGGAGAACTCTACGTCTGCCCATTCCGGAAGTGTTTCCGAGGCTTCTTTTTCAGTTGCGGGGTTCACGGATTCGGTTTGTTCTTCATCGGAAAACCACGGAAACAGTCTGCTGAGAAATGATCCTGAAAAAATTGTGTTCCCCTCTTCCTCATTTATCAAAGGAAGCGCGGGTTTTTTTGAAATTGACGGGGAAACAGGATAATTTTGAGCACTGCTTTCAATTCGGGTTTGTACAGGCTCAGACAGAGTAGTAGGAGTTGAAAACAAGTCTGCGGGCAAGTGTGGAGTATTTTGTCCGGAGTCTTCTGATTCTTCGGAGATTTCTGCTATTCCGGAAACTTCTGTTTTTCCGGCGGATTCTGTTTTGTTCGTGACTTCTGAATTTTGCTCTAACCACGTACTGTCACTCAGCAGACTTTGGGCAAATACGTTTCCGGAAGTTGACTGGAAAATTCCGAAACTCAGCAGAGCACAGGATATAACAGGGAAAATTGCAATTCGAAGTAAAATCACTTTGTTTTCCAATTTTTCTTTCAAGTGTTGGAAGCTAAAATTGTACCTGGAACACGGTGGTTATCTTCCCGAATTGTGAGGTGTTGACTGTCAAAATACTCTAATAAATCAATAGCATGTTTGCGAGAAATGTTTAATAATTCTTTGAATTGAATCACGGTAATATTTGGATTATCATGCAAATAATTCCGGAGACTAGCCAATATTTCTGCAGTTTGTTCCGGAGCATAATACAAGTCCTCCGCAACACGCACAAGCCGTTTGGAAAAAGTCGCGGATTTTAGCATCGCGACACCATCTTTCTCTTTCAGTCCCAGTTCTTCCAGTAAACGAGTCCGACGCACAGGCTGAAAACCTCCGCTCTTGAGCAGTACAAGACAGCGCGAAAAACTGTCTTCCTGAAATTGAGAAACCCGCGGCTGATGCTCCGCCATTGCGAAGTAGTGTTCATTTTGTAAAATCGTACCCGCCTTCACCATGTATTTTAGCAGAACTTCAACCTCTTTTTCTGTAAAAATCAGGGATATCTTCCCCGCCAGTTCAGAGCGGGTCATGCCTTCACGATCCGGAAATTTGTTGTGATGCATAGCTAAAACCTTGCACAAAAACTGGCCGATGCGTTCGACATGCTCCACATGCAAATAACGCTTGCAGATAGGATCGACGCAAAGTACCTGCTGCTGACTTTGTAAAAGCTGTAAAACTTTTCCGGACTGTTTTGCAGAAAGACCTGAACGCACCGTAAATTCTGATTCAATTACTCCCCTCACAGATTGCAGATAGATCACTTCCGCCGAACGTACATTTTCATCACCATCGTGCAAACGCTTGAGACGCTCAGGAAGCTCATGCAGTATTCTCCGGGATTTGCTGGGAGAAGGATCAATCACCATTCCCCCGCCTATGGTGTACATTGGTGAATAGCTCCGGACAATAAAACGGTCGCCATGTCTCGAACTGACCAGACTTTCCAAACGAAATTGAACCAGAGCCGTTTTCCCGGGAGACAAAGCTTCGCCTTCTAATAGTACAATCCGACCAAAAACTTCCTTGCTGCCAATATGGAGCCTTATGCGGGTTCTGTTTTTCAACGGAGCAGAAACATCTTCGAGGAGGGACAGCGAGGCATTCAGCATGTAACTGGTGAGTAAAGACTCCGCTTTTGCCAATTGGTCACCACGCTGAATTTCTTCTTTGGCAATTCCCGCCAAATTCAGCGCAGCCCTTTGTCCCGCATTAACTTCTTTGACTGCTTGGCCGTGGGCCTGCAATCCCCGTATACGAACGCTGCGGCGTTGCGGAAATTGCTGTACCTCTTCGTCTTGAATAACCGATCCACTTAGCACTGTTCCGGTAACAACTGTACCAAACCCCTTGATCGTGAAGGAGCGGTCTACATTTAACCTGAAAGGTTTTTCAATTTCAGGAGACTGAATTTGCTGTGGCAGTTTTGTTAATGCTTTCCGGAGTTCCTCCAGTCCATCTCCCGTATTGGCGGAAACCGGAATCACCGGCATGCTTTCGAGAAAAGTGCCTTGCAGTAATTCTGAAACTTCCTCCCGGCAGAGTTCCACCATATCCGCACCCTCCACCAGATCAATCCGTGTAAGTGCCACCAGGCCGGTTTTAATTTTCAGCAGATTGCAGATATTCAAGTGTTCCCGTGTTTGAGGCATCACACCTTCATCTGCCGCTACTACGAGTAAAACTGCGTCTATACCTGCCACTCCGGCAAGCATATTATGAATAAATTTTTCGTGACCTGGAACATCCACGAATGCCATTTTATTTCCCTTTTCATCTTCATAATGAGCAAATCCAAGGTCAATCGTAATGCCACGTTTTTTTTCTTCGTCCCAACGGTCTGTGTCCACTCCCGTGAGGGCTTTGACCAATGTCGTTTTTCCATGGTCAATGTGTCCGCTTGTGCCAATCACAAAAGGACGGGAAGGAAGAATTACGCCTTTACTGGAAGTCATTTTTTAAGGTAGAGTATGAGATATTCTACGCAGCTTATGCGATTTTATTAGCAGTTCGTCTAACTGAAAGTGATTATACTAATCTTATGCCGCACAGGACTCAAGTTGCTCAAGCAATATTTCACTGACTTCAGAATAATAATTTGCTATAATTATTTTGTTTTTAATAATGTCGATTTGTCCAGTTAACCGTTTCAGGGAGAAAGAGTTGAGACTGCCGGGATTTCAAATGTTTAAGCTTAAAACAAATATATCATTTATTTGTTTTGGACTTGTCCTGGTCATGTTGCCTCAAGGAGTTACTGCAGCAGAAAATTTTTCCAGAGATGCAGAACACAGGGGAATTGTGGAAATTGGTCCCTACCAGATCTATCCTGAAAACAGGATGGGAAACGGAATTTATCTCGACAAAAAGCTTTTGGATTCTCATCCTCAGCGAGTGATTCTTAATATTGTCAGCATTAAACATAGTAAAAGCCATGTCTATCTCTACCGAGGTCAAAATGGACTTTTGGGACTGGACATCGTAAAAAATGATGCAGACGGAGAAGCGCGTTTTTGGAAGATTGATCCTGAATTCTATCAATATACAAACCGCACTTCTGGAATTCAAAGAGTGTTTAGAATTTTTCAGAATCAAATAAAACCTCTACTCTCTCATCTCCGAACAGGAACCGGAGTTGCCGCATCAGCTACTCACGCGGTTTTTTATCACATCACAGATTCAAAAGATATCACACGCATCAATTCAAGCGGTCAGGAAATAACTCAAAAGGTTTACACTTTCAGGCTCCATCTCATCAATCGTAAATTTGAAAACATTGAAAGTCTCATTAATCTCAAGATTCAGGACGTGAGTCATCGTCTAAAACTGAAATGGGTAAGCGAATATTCTGTGAGTTACAAACTTAGTAATGGTGAAAATCAAACCGTTGATTTACGAAAATACGCGCCCGGCCTTTTTTAGAAAACGCGCCTGAGACTCCTGTTCATATCTCATCCTTTTTCAACCACGACTCAGCAGCCAAAAAACTCAACAATGCCTCCCACAATTTCCTGTTTAATTTACGATATGGACGGTCTTCTCCTTGATACAGAAGGCATTTACACTGAAGTCACTCAAGAAATTGTAGGTGAATATGGGAAGGTTTTTGATTGGTCTATCAAAAAAAAAATTATTGGACGCAGATCGATTCAGGCGGCACAAATCATTGTTGAAAGTCTGGATTTGCCGATAACCCCGCAAGACTATCTGGACTCAAGGAAAGACGTTTTGCTGGAAAAATTCAGGGACACACAAGCTTTGCCCGGAGCAAAAGCAATAACAACTCATTTTTTCAAACATGGAATTCCACAAGCACTTGCCACCAGTTCCTCATATCCGATGTATGAGGCAAAATATGAAAAACACAAAAAGTGGTTTTCACAATTCAAACAGATTGTCCGCGGAGATGACCCTGAATTGAAGGAGGGAAAGCCTGCACCGGATATTTTCCTGCTTGCGGCAAAACGACTCGGAGTCAAACCCGCAGAGTGTCTTGTTTTTGAGGATGCACCTACCGGTACCGAAGCAGCGTTAGCAGCCGGAATGTCGGTGGTTGTCGTGCCTGATCCTCACATGGATCATTCTCACTACCGGAATGCTTCGCAAATCATATCCTCTCTGAAGGACTTTGATCCGGTATATTGGGGACTGCCTGGCTTTAGCTGAAAACAATCGAGTACAGTAAAATGAAAGTTCTTGTTACAGGTTCATCCGGATTAATTGGTTCTGCTCTGACCAAATCCCTGAAGACCGGTGGTCATTCTGTAATCCACTTGCTGCGTACAAATAATAATCCGGACTCACCTGTTTGGGATCTGGACAAAGAAGAAATTGATTTAGCTCAGACAGGAGGAAATTATGCAGTTGTTCATTTGGCCGGCGAAAACATTGCGGATGGTCGTTGGAGTGAAAAAAAGAAAAACTGCATCCTGAACAGCCGTGTTCGGGGAACAAAACTTTTAGCGGAACATTTTGCGTGCGCAGAAAACAAACCCCAGGTTTTTATTTCGGCATCCGCAGTCGGTTTTTACGGTGACCGTGGGGAAGATATCGTAGATGAGTCCAGTGAGGTCGGCAACGGATTTCTGGCCAAAGTTTGTGGGCAATGGGAGGAAGCTTCGAATGTTGCGGCTGAAGCAGGTATCCGGGTAGCAAATGTACGCTTTGGCGTAGTTCTCAGTTCAAAAGGAGGTGCTCTAAAAAAGATGCTCCTGCCCTTTAAAATGGGACTAGGCGGTGTTATCGGCAGTGGGCGGCAGTATATGAGTTGGCTCAGTATCGATGATGCGGTAGCAATGATCCAATATGTAATTGCCAACGATTCAATCCATGGTTCTGTAAATTTTGTAACACAGAATACTATTAACAACCGTGAATTCACAAAAACCCTGGGACGTGTTTTAAACCGGCCTACGATTTTTCCATTACCCGTATTTGCGGCACGCCTCGCATTTGGCGAAATGGCAGATGAACTGCTGCTCTCAAGCACCCGTGTTTTTCCAGAAAAACTCGTGGATAGCGGCTACAAGTTTCAACACCCTGATCTAAGTCAGGCTCTCGAACATTTAATTGAAAGCTGATACTTACTCCAAAGTATTAAAAACGCCATCTATTTTCCGTTTTTTATTGAAATTTTGGAGAAGTTATTTTGTTTTTCCAGTCTATCTTGTAAACATATCTAAAATTTAGAAGTACAATTATCAAGTTCATATCACGCAACTTGACGTGGAAAAATTTCCTTCTGAATGGAAGCTCCCACTTGTTGCTCAACTATTTTTAACTCGTAAGCAGTTTGGAGATTGAGCCAAAACTGAGCAGTGCTTCCAAAATATCTTGCTAACCTTAAAGCAGTGTCTGCACTCAACCCACGTTTTTCACGAACTAAATCATTGATTCGTGGAGCAGGAATACGCAAAGCAATTGACAAAGCATTCGCACTCATCTTCAAAGGTTTGAGAAATTCTTCTAGCAGTATTTCTCCGGGGTGTATCGGTCGCATTTGGTTGACAGGCATATTGTCTCCTTTAATGATAATCAACAATTTCTACATTCAATGCTTCTCCGTTTCGCCAACCAAAGCAGATTCGCCACTGATTGTTAATTCTGATACTCCAAGATTCAGAACGGTCACCCCGCAATTTTTCAAGTCGATTTCCTAGCGGACTGCTAAGGTCTTGCACTTTAGTCGTGCAATCCAGCATTTGTAATTTTCTTTCTGCTAGTGTTCGGAATGATCGAAAAATGTTTGGACAAACACCCGCAAAAAGAGATTCTGTTTTATGGCAACGAAAGGAAGCAATCATGGTACATTTAATAACATCATATGTTAAATGTCAAGTATTATATTTATTACGTTAAATATGGCATATAACCTACGGTTTCACCACTCACAGAGCCGTAGCTCGGACTGCAAATGGAGATTATACTTTAGAGTTTGTTTATTACCAGTTTCAATCCACGACCAATTCGTACTAAAGACGAATCTTTAACAATACTGTAGTGCCAAAATATTCGCCCATTGATGACATTTACGTCCCATTCGTGGTTAAATGCTTATCATAGTCGGAACAAAAACATTATGATTAGTCTTGCAATGATTCTATTTTTAGAGATAATCGGCAAAAAACGATATACTCAACAAGGGTTAAATGTTGGTCGGGCCTGGCGTAGCCGTAACCAAACAATTGTTTAATATTATAAAATATGTTAGGTTAAGCTCCGCTAATCCAACCTGCAAAATAGTTCAATTTTAACTCCTGCAATTTAAACCCACTTCAGGAGAAGAAGATGATAACTCGACATCAAATGCTGAAACTTTCCGGAGGAGCCGCCGGAACTTTGATCTTGCCCGCTTGCAGTGCGAATAGCCTGCCGCTGACCGCTTCCGGAATTCGGGAACTAACGCAACAACCTCCGGGAAGTCCGTTAGGATTAGCGACTTCGCTGAAACAGGAATATACCTATCAAGCGGTAGTCGAAGGCAAAATTCCGCAAGAATTGCGAGGCACACTTTATCGCAACGGGCCGGGATTATTTGAACGAAATGGAGTCCGGAAACGTTCTTTGCTGGACGGAGACGGCATGGTGCAAGCCTACCACATCCGAAATGATAACGTCGAATACCGGAATCGTTTTACACGCACGGCTAAATTTATTGAAGAAGAAGCCTCTGGAGAATTTCGTTATGGAGGCTGGACAACACAGGCTCCGGGAGGTGTTTTTTCAAATTTGTTTGCTTCCGGAATTAAGAATCAAGCCGGTGTCAGTGCTGTGCGGAAAAATAACCGACTTTACGCTTTTGACGAATCAATACAACCTTATGAACTGCATCCGGAAACTCTGGAAACGGTTGGTTTATCACATCTTGGTTTGCCGGAAGATCCCGCAGTGTATTATGCGGCACACTCAAAAACGGACTCTAAAAATGGCGATTGGTGTCATTTTGGTTTGCAATACGGCAGAAATATCGACATCTATTTTACAGTTTTTCACGCTTCCGGAAAACTCAAGAAAAAATGGATTTTCGAGTCCCCCCGTTATGTTTATCTTCATGATTATTTTGTGACAGAAAACTATTTCATCCTCAATTTGCATCCGGCAAAAGTCAATATTTTTGGCTTTTTATTTGGCCTCCGGAGCCTTACCGATTCGTTTGAATGGCAACCGGAAAAAGGAAATATGCTGGTGTTGCTCAAACGAGACGGCAGTGGAGACCCTTTGATTTTGGAAACAGAAACGGCGTGGATGTGGCATTCTTTGAACGCTTACGAAAAAAACGGAGAAATCATTGCGGATTTTGTCGGTTATGAGAATCCGGATCATTTCATCGGAGATGACCCCACATTTTCGGCTATCATGTCCGGACGAAGTGTTGTCTCAAAATACAACGGAGAAATCAGACGCTACCGCATTGACATCAAAAACAAGCGCATTCAGCAAACTGTTTTGGATCAAGGCTCGCATGAATTCCCGATTGTCAATCCACAACATACTTGCCATACTCACCGCTACGGTTATTTTGCCGCTGGTCACGGAAAGGCGGATGCCTCCTTATTTTCCCAAATCAAACGCCTCGATTTTCAAAGTGGAAAAACAGCTGTTTATAATTTTGGTGAAGGTTATTTTTGTGGTGAACCTGTTTTTGCGCCAAAACCGGATTTTCGTTACAATCCGGAGTCTGCTGAAGAACCCGGTTGGATTTTGACCCAAGTTTATGACAGCCACACTCATAAAAATTTCTTAGCAGTTTTGGATGCGGAGCATTTGGCTGATGGCCCGTTAGCCCTGATTCATCACACGCATCATTTGCCGTTTGGTTTGCATGGTTGGTGGTCTGGAATTTCTTGATTAAAGTGTTTTTCACAGTCTACAGTCGTCAAAAAAGGAACCGTTGACAAAAGCCAGTTTGTTTGTCCTTCTGGAGCAAGTGCCGGATGTCAGCCTATTCTCGATGAACTTTACGCTAGACAACTCGCCGAGGCCGAAAATTGAAAAGCGACTTCTTTGGGGGGAACTAATCGTTTGCGTGGATATCGTACCAATCGATTTTACGACAGCTACTCAAATTTTAGAGGGGCGGAATTCCGTTGGTATTTGCACGAATCACAGGATTCATTCAACTTTTTACTTGAAAAAGGAACGTTTGCCGGATTTCAAATGGCGTTTTTCTATGAGGAAGGAACTGTTGCAAATAACAGGGCAGATCTTTGGCAAAACTTGCGAACGTCTTATGGAGTCGGTACACGCTTCATTTTCAATACCATTATCGTCCGCATCGATAGAGGCTTCAGCAAGGACGAAGGCGGACAAACGACCTTTTTTGTTGGCTATCCCTTTTGAGTGAAGGCGCTTCTGAATTCACATTTATCTTCTATATTAATCCTGCAAATTTTCAAACCCAATTTATCCAAAAGAGGAGCAATAAATTTACTAACTTGAGTTAAGCAATTTCTGTTTCAACACCCACTTTTTTCGGTTCCTTCCAGAAAAGTCCTTTGAAATCTTCCAAAATCATGTAAAGCGTTGGAATCAAAACGAGAATAACAAAGGTCGAAAACAGTACCCCAAAAGCCAGACTTATCGCCATTGGTATCAGGAATCGTGCTTGCAGTGACTGCTCAAATATCATGGGGAGTAAACCGAAAAAAGTCGTGAGCGTAGTTAGTAAAATTGGACGAAAGCGGCGAATACCTGCATCCACAACTGCTTTCCGAACAGGTACTCCTGAATCACGTCCACGGTTGATAAAGTCCACTAAAATCAGTGAGTCATTGACCACAATTCCGGTGAGCGCCACCATTCCCAAAACACTGATAATGCTAAGGTTGTATCCCATAAGCAGATGCCCGAGCAAGGCTCCAACCAAGCCAAATGGAATTGCCGTCATGATAATGAAAGGCTGAAAATAACTACGGAATTGGAGAGCCAGCAAGCAGTAAATCAATAACAGTGCTACTATCCCACCATCCTTAACTCCAGCCATGGTGTTGGTTTGGGCATGACTTGCACCCTGAAAAGAATATTGCAGTTGTGGTGACTGCATCATTATTTCCGGCAGCAATTCTTTCTTGAGTGAGAGTACGATTTCACCGGTATTTGAAATTCCTGAATCAACCAGTGCCCTTACGCTTACGATACGCCGGCTATCCACACGTCGAATGGCGCTGTATGACTTGCCGTATTTCAGTTCTGCCACCTGGCCTAGAGGCAAACGTTCACCACCCGGAGCTAAAATTACCATATCTTCCAGGTCACGCAGGTATCGGCGTTGCTCCAAGGGCAAGCGAAGTTTTACACTGATTTCGTCACTGCTGCGCAATAGTTTAAAAACTTCCACTCCCTGAAATGCAGCGCGAACTTGTTTAGTCAATTCCTGCGTACTCAAACCAAGAGTACGTCCGGCAGGCCTGAGACTCAATTGAACCTCACGTTTACCGTCTTCCGTACTGTCTTCGATGTTACTCACTCCAGGATATTCACCTAATTTTTCCTTGAATTGCTCCACGATGTGTAACAATTTTGAGGTGTCCGGATGACTGAGCTGCAGATCAATATCATAATTGGAGCCCATGCTGTGACGGGCGCGAATATTGAGGGCTTCAATTCCGGGTACATCACCCATGCTCTTTCTCCATCTGCGTGAAAATTCAACTGAGGCAAAGCCTCGCTCATTGATCGGCTTTAAGAAAACCCTCACAGAAGTCTTGTGGCCTCCCCCTCTTCCAACTGTGCTGTAAATTCCGTCATGCACCGGATGTCCCACTTCTGCTTCATATTCACGCAGCAGGGCTTCTGCGGAGTTTAACATTTTTTCTTCGATTCCACGACTGACATAGGCCGGTGTGCCAAAGGGCATGCGCGCTGTAACAGCAATTGTATCGCGATCTATTTTAGGAAAGAAGGTGAAGCGCATGTGTCCGCCAACTACTAATCCCACACAAAGCAGGATGAAAAAGAATCCGAGTGCCAGGATTGAGTAACGGTAAGTTATTCCCTTTTCCAGAATTGCGCGGTAGGGCTTGTTTGAAAACCAGACAAGTCCGCTGCTGAAAAAGTGACGCGGAATTTCCAAAAGTTTTCCCAATGGAGCAAGAATCCAGTTAATGACCCGATTCACATGGGAAAGATGTCCGGGAAGAATAAACATCGCTTCCACCAGTGAAAACAACAAAACCACAATCAGCACATTCGGAATATTTCTAAATATATTTCCGGTCAATCCCGGAATAAAATAAATCGGTATAAAAGCAGCAATGGTGGTCAGAATTGTAATCAACACTGGCGGTCCAATTTCAATCGTTCCATCCACTGCGGCTCGTAAAGAAGATTTATTCATTTCCTGATGCGCGAAGATATTTTCGCCTACTACGATCGCGTCATCCACTACTATTCCCAAAACCAAAATAAAGGCAAACAGGGAAATCATGTTGATGCTCGCATCCATTACAGGCATGGCGATCATCGCTCCCGCAAAACTCAATGGTATGCCCATCATAATCCAAAAAGATAAATCAATCCGCAGAAACAGTGCTAAGGTTAAAAAGACCAAACCGAGTCCAAGCCAAAGATTACGCATCAACAAATCAATTCGATCCTGTAAAATCAATGAAGAATCATTTACAATTTGCATTTTGACACTGGAGGGAAGCTGTCCCTCCAACTCCTTCAGTTTTGAACGCACCGCTTTCGAAACGTCACTTGGAGTTTGCGTACCGACTCGGTAAACCATAATGCGCTCGGCCGGTTTTCCGTCATAGCGGGAGCGAGTTTCGGATTCTTCAAAACCGTCGGTGATCTGAGCAATGTCTCCAAGCCGCAAAATTCCCTGATCGGTGGTCAGCAAAGGTATGTCCGCGTATTCTGCAGCTGTATAGCGGCGTTCTTTGGTACGGATCAGGAGATCGCCGCCAACCGTTTGAATTTTTCCTCCAGGAAGATCAAGCGTGGCCTGACGGATAATACCTGAAATTTGATCCAGAGTCAGCGCGTGCTGCTGCAAAGTTGTGTTAGAAATTTCAAGTGTGATTTCAAAACCTCTTGGTTGTTCCACATCAACTTGTGTGACGTCAGGATGAGTCAATAAAGAATCCCGGAACATCTGCGCCAGTTGAATCAGGGAGCGCGCCGGCGCATCGCCATACAGCGCTATATTCAGCACTACCCTCCGGATTCTCGGCAGCTGAATTTGAGGATCATCAGCTTCATCCGGAAGGATTGTCATGCGTTCCACTGCGGATTTTACATCGTCAAAGACCCTTTGCTGGTCGGCGTCATTTTCCAATTCAATACGCAAACTGCCCATGCCTTCTCTGGCCGTTCCCGTGATTTTTTTGATGCCGGTAATTCCCGCAACAGAATCTTCAATCGGTAGCAAGATCGACTCTTCAATCTCATCCGGAGTAGCTCCGGAATAAGGAACAGCAACGATAATAAAACCCAGTTCAAATTCCGGAAAAACTTCCTGTTTGATATTCATCACCCCCATTGCACCCGCAAGCAGGATGATCAGCATCAACAAATTTGACGCTACTTTATGTTCTGCCATCCAGCGAATCATTTGTTCTCCTTATGTGCTGCTCCATTTTGTTCAGCCCGTTTTTTCCACGAACCATTCATTCCACCTTCCTTTCGTTTTCCTTGCCGTTTCCATTTTCTTTTATTCCCTTCCTCAACCTGTTTTCCGAGTTCTTTAGTATTTCCCGCAATCCTGATTTTGAGTCCATTTGCGGCACCCTTTATCGGTGAGGTGATTATTCGTTCTCCGGGTTTTATACCTCCTGAAAGAAAGACATTATCTTGATCAATATGAGCAATTTGGACTCGCCGAACCCGAAGTTCGATCCTCCCCGCAGCGGAGTCCTGGCCCAGCGTATCTGAGGCAATCCAAATGGTATCCCGATCACGCAGGGCTTGCGCCGGAATTTTAACCACATTTTCGAGTTGCCTCCCCGGAATTCTGACATCCACAAATGCTCCCAGAAAAAGAGGGATATTTGAGAATTTCGGTTTTTCCGTAATTTCCTCTTTAAAGGTTTCAAACTGATTTATTTTTACAACTCCGCTTACGGAATTTTCTTTTATTTTTATTAAACCCGTATTTTTCAGCCTGAAAGGATCCTGCACTTCCGCGATCAATTGCACCATCATTCCGCGTGGTGTAAGTTCAAGCAAGTATCGTTTTACCGTTGCCGGCCAAACTGATGCTGTATTCATTCCTGCTAAAGAAACTGCTGCAGGAATTTGATACTGATTTCCTCCGGATACAAGTCCGGTACCCTGTTCTGTAGCATTATCCGGAAGTACTGTAGGCAATCGCTGAGGCAGCCAATCCATTCGCCCCATCGGCAAGTCGATCACAACTTCAGCGTTATCGCTGCCAAGTAATGTCGCCAACTGTGTCCCCGGATTTACGTATTGTCCCAAGTCTACATTTTTAACCTGTACCACACCGTTGAACGGTGCTTTCAAACGTGATTGTGACTGCCGGATTCCAATGCTCAAAAGTATTTCATCTTTTTTAAAGAAACGTCCTTCACTTAAATTCTGACTAATCCAAATCACTTCTCCGCCGATGCGTGCGCTCAACACCACTTTTTGGGCTGCGCGTACACGTCCGTGAGTACGTACTTCAATTTGTGGATTGGATAAGGTTGCCTCTATTACTTCTACTAAAGTTCCACGCTGAAAATTAGGTTTTTTGCGGGCGGTTGGTTTGTTTTTTAACAGTGCCATTGTGATCCCTGTTCCTAAACCGAGTACCAGAACTGGAATCCAGAATTTTAAATTAAAGATTGTTTTCCACATAAAAAAATTCAGTTAAATAGTTGAAGTAGAATTGGGAAAATGCAAAGAAAACCTCGTACCTTCTCCTATTTTGCTTTGCACAGAAATTGTGCCGCCGTGTGCTTCAATAATTGTTTTGCACAGATTCAGTCCAAGTCCATAACCGCCTGTATTTTTGTTGCGCGACTTGTCAATTCGATAAAACGGTTCAAAAATCAAATCCATCTCTTCCTCCGGAATTCCTTGTCCATAATCTTGAATATCGAGCTGCATTCCGGAATCATTCCTTCTCAAACGAACTTTAATCGGATCATTTTCAGGCAAAGAATATTTAAGCGCATTGGCGAGCAAGTTTTTTAAGACTGTCTGGATTTGTTCCACATCCACTTGAGCTATGCATTTTTCGACAGAATTTTCAAATTTGATTCCAGGTATTTTTCCCTTAAACTGCAAACATGCTTCTTGAATTAACAGGCCTAAATCCGTGGGCTGCCGATCAAGTTTGCCATATTCACTTTTCAGACGGGCGGTTTCCAAAATCTCAGTCACCATCTGCTCCATTTCCTGTACATCGCTTTGTAAGCTGTCGCGAGATGAATTTTCCGGAATGAATTCAAGTGCGACTTTCATACGTGTCAATGGTGAGCGCAATTCATGGCTCACATCAAGCAAAAGTTGCTCGCGCGCAGTCAGCATTTCCCGTAGACTTTCAGACATGCGGTTGAAGGCACGCGCCAAATTTCCCAGTTCGTCCCCGCGTTTTTCCGGCAACCGATGTTCTAAATTTCCTTCACCCAATGCAGACACTCCTTCAGAAAGCCAGTTTATCGGTTTCATGATCCAGCGCAGCGACAACCATGTTACAGTTAAAACCAGCCCAACCAATCCCAAAACAGCAATGATCCAGGGAAGAGCAAAACTGATACCGTGCCAGTCATCAACGATTTCGGCAAAAATGAAACGACCATTATTTGTTTGCACCGTCACGACACCTTGCCTCTTATAGCGTCCAAATAGTACATTTACAACGGTAGGCTGTTTCGACTGGGTAATAAGCCGGAAAGGATTTTCGGATTTATTTGTCCATTTTCGGAAATGTACTTTTTCCAAAGGTGGAATTCCGGAAGCGGTTTGCCAAGAATTATTTTCACCTTCGTAGCGGATAATCAAAAACAAACGCCGGGATAATTCGAGTGCATGATCCAAATTAAGGTTTTCCTCTAAATCCCTGACAAGATAAGTACCGTATTGCGCCAGATTGTTACGGAAAAAATTTCTCTGATTTTCCCGGAAACCGTGCCAGCTTATTGCGGATATTCCAATCACCAGCAAACTTCCTGAAAACAGCATAACTGTAATCAATTTAGTAAAAACTGAATTGAAGGGGCGTTTAAGCCATTCAAGCCTCATTTTCACCTCCGATAAACAAATATCCTGTTCCCCATATTGTTTTGATGAAACGTGGATTTTTTGGATCATCTCCCAATTTCTGACGCAGACGGCTCATGGTAATGTCAACTGAACGATTGAACGCGTCCCATTCAATTCCGCGCAGCTGCTCAATGATTTGATCCCGATTCAAAACTTTTCCGGAGTTTTTTACCAGCAACACGAGACATTCAAATTCGGAGGAAGTCAATCCGGCAGGTTTGTTGTCAACTGTCACCTCAAGTTTGTGAAAGTCAATACTGAGGTTACCAATTTTTTTCACACCGGAACTGCTTTTAGCCTGTACCCTTCGCAATACTGATTGAATCCGTGCTACCAGTTCACGTGGTTCGAAGGGTTTCGGCAGATAATCATCCGCACCAAGTTCGAGTCCCACCACGCGATCCATCACTTCTCCTCGCGCGGTAAGCATGATCACAGGAACTGTGCTGGATTGCCGAATAGCGCGGCAAACCTCAAAACCGTCCATCTCCGGAAGCATCACGTCCAAAATAACCAGGTCCGGAACTTCACTCTCCAGTTTTTCCAAACCTTGACTTGGCAGCGTCGCGGTCAGCACCTCAAAACCCATTTTACCAAGGTAGACTGTCAGCAGTCGATTTAGTTTTTCATCGTCATCGATGATTAAGATGCGTGAATTCATAAAGTTTATTTATTGATTGAAAGAAATTTCTATAGTTTCTCCGATTTTCAATCCTCGAAAATTTTCCTTCGGAAGTCCAAATTTTTTCATGGTTTCGGCCAACAATTCCGGAGGTTCCAAAAAAGGTTCATGTGAAAGCTGAAAAGTGGCCCAATGAATCGGCACTGATTTTTGTGCCCGAAGGTCTTGATGAACCAAAACCGCTTGAGCCGGATCAAGATGTTGCGACGACATGAAATATCTTGGCACGTAAGCTCCAATCGGAATCATGGCCAATTGAAACGGACCTAATTTTTCACCAATTTTTTTGAAAAGTTTTTTGTCGTAACCCGTGTCTCCGGCAAACAAGGAATTAAAATCGTCGATTTGAACGGCCCATGAACCCCATAAACTTTTATTGGTGTCCCAAGGTGTGCGCTTCGACCAGTGAACATTTGGTGCAAAAGTGATTTTTATATTTTCTGCAAATTGATGCGAATCCCACCAATCCAGTTCAATCACTTTTTCCGCAGCAATTCCACGTTCCAAAAACCACGTTTTCAAACCCAAAGGCACAAACCAAATCACAGAGTTTCCAAAAAAATCAACTGTACGGTGATCCAAATGGTCGTAGTGGTTATGCGAAATTACCATAAAATCAATCTTAGGCATTTCCTCAAAGGTAAGCGCAGGCTGTGTGAAACGCTTTGATCCCCAATCAAATGGAGACGGATAATCTGTTAAATGCGGATCAGTCAGAAAATTAACTCCTTGATGTTGCACCAAAACGGTTGCATGTCCGATCCAAGTTGCGCGAGGCATTTCAGACGGGGAATTGATGTGCGATAAGTCAACTTTTGCTAAAACGGAATCGATGTCTTTTTGTTCAATGGCAGGATATGAGCCTTCTTTGAACATCATGAAATACCAATCAAAAGATCCCACATCGATAGTTGTTTTGAAACTATTTTTGCCGTGATGTTTTTTCTCCGGATTGTAGTTGACACTACGGGAACAAGTTGTGATCGCAAATGTTACGCCAATAAAAAATAACGCACTCAAAGCAACGTGAAATAAGTTTTTTTTCATTATTGAGCAGTAATTTTTTCAGCACCGGATATTTTGTCCAAGTGTAAATGC
>DTUH01000314.1 GCA_012964265.1 Candidatus Lambdaproteobacteria bacterium | reverse complement strand
TCATTGATACAGATCCTGGCCAGGACGATGCAATTGGAATTTTGCTGGCACTGGGTTCTCCCAAAGAGCTTGATCTGCTGGGTATTGTCACAGTTGCCGGAAACGTTCCGTTGGAGTTAACCTCACAAAATGCCTTGATGCTGTGTGAACTGGCAAACAAAACGGAAACAAAAGTATTTGCTGGATGTTCAGGACCGCTGGTACGCCCTTTGGTCACAGCGGAGCATGTACATGGTAAAACTGGATTGGATGGAGCAGAGCTTCCACCACCGACAATTTCCCTGCAAAAGCAGCACGGTGTAGACTGGACTGTTGAAACATTGTTGGAAGCTGAAGACAACTCAATAACAATCTGCTGCTTTGCGCCTTTGACAAATGTAGCAATGGCCATGATCAAAGCTCCGGGAATCCTGCCAAAAATTAATAAAATTGTGATGATGGGCGGAGGATATTTTGAAGGAGGAAATATCACCCCCACTTCAGAATTTAACATCTTTGTAGATCCACATGCAGCCAATACGGTTTTAGGCTGTGGCCGTCCGCTTGTTATGCTTCCCCTGGATGTTACTCACAAAGCACTGATGCAGCGAAAATGGCTTGAAGACTTGAAAGCACTTGGAACTCCGGTCGGTGATGCGGCTTACGGAATGATGAGCTTTTATGAGAGATTTGATCTCGAAAAATACGGTTCCAGCGGCGGACCGTTGCATGATCCAACAGTGATTGCATATTTGCTCCAGCCGGAACTTTTTGAGGGAAAGTTTGTCAACGTGGAAATAGAAATCAGTTCCGAACTCACAATGGGCATGACTGTAGTTGACTGGTGGGACGTTACTGACCGCAAACCAAACGTAACGTATATTAATCAAATTAACGCAGAAGGTTTTTTCTCTTTGATTTTGGAACGTCTCTCAGTACTTTAACATATGTTGAGTGTTGGGTTTTTAATTTAAAAACACCTCAACAACTTTACAAATCACAAAAACCAATCCTTGCAGCAATGACCTCATTGGCAATTGAGTTGACCGAGATCAATAAGAATTTTGGCGAAGTATGCGCAAATAAAAATGTTTCGCTCAAGATTGAGTCCGGAACTATTCACGGCATCATTGGTGAAAATGGAGCGGGGAAATCCACCTTGATGAGTATTCTATATGGTTTTTATCAGGCAGATTCCGGTGAGATTGCAGTCAAGGAAAAACCGACAGTGATTCGCAGTGCACACGATGCAATTTTAGCAGGAATTGGAATGGTGCACCAGCACTTCATGTTGATTGACACTTTTACTGTGCTGGAAAATGTCGTCCTGGGAACTGAAACCGGATTTTCCCTTAAAGAATCTATGCAGGCTTCAGCACGAGAATTGCGCCGTATAGAAAAGGATTATCACCTTGAAGTAGATATCAACGCGGTTATTAATACATTACCCGTTGGACTTCAGCAAAGAGTTGAAATTCTAAAAGCTCTTTATCGAGGCGCAGAAATCCTTATTCTCGATGAACCTACCGGAGTACTTACCCCACAAGAAGCAGATCACCTTTTTCGGATTCTGGATGAACTCCGGGAACAGGGAAAAACGGTGATATTTATTACACACAAACTCCGGGAAATTATGGCCATCACCGATAATGTTTCGGTAATGCGCCAGGGCGAAATGGTGGCACACCGTAGTACTTCCCAAACTAACCGAGAGGAATTGGCAGAACTGATGGTAGGAAGAAAAGTTCTTTTGAGGGTAGAAAAGGCACCGGCTAAAACTGGTAGGATGGAATTGAAAGTGGAACATCTCAACGTAACCGATGATTCAGGAGTACATCGAGTTAAAGATGTTTGCTTTGAAGTTCATTCAGGTGAAATCGTTGGTATTGCAGGAGTTTCCGGAAACGGTCAGTCCGAACTCATGGATGTAATCACCGGAATAAAACCTTTGCAAAATGGACAGATTCAGATCAATGATGAGACAATCACTCCAGCATTAAGTGCAGATGCGGCCGCAATGAGGCGCTTTGGTATGGCTCATGTTCCAGAGGACCGCCAGCGTAGAGGGTTGGTCACGTCATTTTCTGCTAACGAAAACATAATCCTGGGCTACCACAAAGATCCTGCCTATAATGGTTTTATCGAAATGGATAGAAATGCTATCATTCAATCCTGTAAAAAACAGATGAAGCATTTTGATGTGCGTCCCGGAAATCCTTTTTTGAGGACGTCTCTCTTTTCCGGAGGAAATCAGCAAAAACTTGTGGTTGCCAGAGAATTGGAACGTGACCCGAGTTTATTAGTGGTTGGACAACCAACTCGCGGAGTCGATATTGGAGCAATTGAATTTATTCATCGCCAAATTATCGCCATGCGTGATGCCGGAAAAGCTGTGTTGTTGATTTCAGTGGAACTGGATGAAATTCTTTCATTAAGTGACAGAATTTTGGTCATGTTTGATGGACAAATCATGGGAGAAATTTTAGCTAAAGACGCAAACGAACGTGAAATTGGACTGCTGATGGCCGGTGTACGGAAGGAAGCGGCATGAATGAACGTCGAACTGAGACACTGGTGGTTACATTAGTCACTTTCACAAATCTTTTTATTGCGTTTTTTATCTCAGGAGTTGTGATTTGGGCACTGGGAGAAGATCCGTGGTTTGCTCTAAAAACCCTGCTATACGGCGCCTTCGGTTACGATGAAGCCTTAGGTTACACACTTTATTACACAACCAATTTTATTTTCACAGGCCTGGCGTTTGCGATTGGATTCCATTGCGGATTATTCAATATCGGAGCAGAGGGTCAGGCGTATATCGGGGGACTCGCCGTCGGACTGATTTGTCTTTGGTTGGAGAACTGGCCGCTATGGCTGGTCTTTCCGCTGGCAGTTTCAGCCTCCATTATTTTTGGCGGTATATGGGGAGCCATTCCGGGATATTTAAAGGGTAAGCGTGGAAGCCATGAGGTAGTTACAACCATCATGTTTAACTTTATAGCATCCGTGATCATGGTGGATCTGTTGTCTCATGTCCTCCGGCCTGATGGTCAAATGTCTCCGGAATCCCGTGATTTTGCAGAACGGGTCTGGGTTCCTCAAATGCATGAAATATTTGAGTGGTTTGGAATCCAAATTACACAGACTCCATTAAATGGAACTTTCTTCTTTGCACTGTTATGCTTAATTCTGGTATGGAGATTTATTTGGTACACCCGCTGGGGTTATGAAATACGGACAGTCGGGACAAATGATACAGCGGCCGTTTACGCAGGAATCAGTGTTTCCCGTAATATTATCCTGGCTATGGCTCTTTGCGGCGGATTAGCAGGATTTGTCGGTATTAACGAAATTATGGGTTCCAGTCACAGAATCATGCTTAATTTCCAGGCCGGTATTGGATTTACCGGAATTGCAGTTTCACTGATTGGCCGCAACCATCCTTTAGGAATTTTATTGGCTGCTCTGTTGTTTGGGATTCTTTATCAAGGTGGTGCAGAGTTGTCATTTGAAGTACAGGCCATAGATCGTCATTTGGTTGTACTAATCCAGGGGTTGGTGATCCTGTTTGCAGGAGCACTGGAACACCTTTTCCGTCCGCAAATAGAACAGTTTGTACGGATCATAACTAACGTGGAAAAAACTGAACAGGCAGTCAGCCCTACTGTCAACAATTAGCCTTTAACTGTTTTATGTGGACAGATATAATTGTAATTCTTGATGCAACTTTCAGGATTTCTGTACCCTTCATTTTGGCAGCTATGGGCGGTATTTTTGCGGAACGCTCAGGAGTTATTGACTTTGGTCTTGAAGGAAAAATGCTCGGCGGTGCCTTTGTAGCGGCAACAGTGGCACATTGGACACAATCAGCCTGGCTGGGACTCCTGGGTGCTATCGGGATAGGAATTGTTTTTTCAATGATGCACGGTTACGCCAGTGTTACTAAACGTGGTAACCAGGTTGTTTCCTGTGTGGCAATCAATATATTTGCCATGGGCTTGACTGTAGTGCTGGCCAATGCCTGGTTTCACATGGGTGGACAAACTCCGCAACTTCCCAAAGGGGCACGATTTTTACCCATTGAATTGCCTTTTGCTGATGCTCTCAGTGAAGTTCCCATCATTGGAGATATTTATTCTAAATTGATTAGCGGACACAGTGTGTTAGTTTATATCGCCTTTTTAGCAGTTCCTTTTACGGCCTGGGTTGTCTTCAAAAGTAGTTTTGGTTTACGCTTGCGGGCTACCGGAGAAAATCCGTTAGCCGTGGACACTACAGGAATTTCTGTAAATAAAACTCGTTACCAGGCATTAATCTTAAACGGAATACTGGGTGGAATGTCCGGAGCCTATCTTTCTACTGCACATCTTGCTTTTTTTGTAAAAGATATGTCTGCCGGAAAAGGTTATTTGGCACTTGCGGCAATGATAGTTGGAAAGTGGCGACCTTACCCGGCAATGTTCGCTTGCCTGCTTTTCTCCATTTTGTTTGCCACGAAAGATAAATATCAGCATGAAATGCAAATCATGATGCAGGGAATAGTTCCCGCTCACCTGCTGAACAGTTTTTTAGAAATGTCACCCTACATACTGACAGTCGTTTTCCTGGCTGGATTTGTCGGAAAAGCCGTTGCACCAAAAGCAATCGGTCAACCTTTTTCCAAAGAGAAGTAACCGATATGATTGGTATCAAGGCGATTGGAACGTATTTACCCGATGCTCGAACATCCAACTTCGACCGCATGGATAAATTCGGCATGACTGCCTCGTTTGTTAATGACAAAATCGGCTTTACCCAAGTCGCAAAAAAAGCTCCGGAGCAGGAAACTTCCGATCTTTGTGTCAAAGCCTGGGAAAATCTGCAGGAACTGGAATCGATTTCAGCGGATGATATCGATTGTATGATCGTCTGCACCCAAAATCCTGACGGTCACGGACTTCCTCACACTTCAGCAATTCTTCACGAAAAATTATCCATCTCACAAAACTGCGCTGCATTTGATCTTTCTCTGGGATGCTCCGGATATGTTTATGGACTTTCCGTAATTAAGTCTTTCATGGAAGCAAACGGATTCCGCAAGGGATTGCTCTTCACCGCAGATCCGTATTCAAAAGTGATGAATAACGATGATAAAAAAACCGCAACATTATTTGGTGATGGCGCTACTGTTACTTTACTGACTGAAAATCCTGTTTTCGATTTCGGAAAATTTGTTTTCGGTTCAGACGGCAGTAAAAAAGAGGGGATCATTGTAAGGGAAGACGGGCATGTGCATATGAACGGTCGTGCCGTGTTCACCTTCACCGTGCGGGTTGTGCCGGACAGCATCCGGAAAATGTTGGGAAAAAACGGTTTCGCACTTGATCGGATCGACCGTTTCCTTTTGCATCAGGGAAGTCTCCACATTGTCAACTCAATCGCAGACACACTTGGAGTACCCCGTGAGAAATGTCCCTTCAAATCTGGTGCATACGGTAACACTGTTTCTTCTTCTGTACCGATGATACTAGCACAGGAATTTAATAATCAGGAAATGCAGGTTGCTGTGCTGGCAGGATTCGGTGTCGGACTGTCCTGGGCCAGCACTTTAATTTTCAGGGAAAAATAAGTCCTCATTCTCAACAAATCAAATTCGGAAAAGCATCCAAAGTCAAATCATCAAACTGCTTTGCTTCGTAGCGGTGAGCGGCAAGACAAGTCACCATTGCGGCATTGTCTGTACAGAGATTTGGCGGCGGATAAAAAAGATTTATTCCTTTTCTGTCAGATTCCTCTTCAAAAGCCGAACGCAGTTTACGACTCGCGGCCAGTCCTCCGGAAACAGAAATGTTTTTCAGACCAAAAGTTTTTGCTGCTTTGAAAGTTTTGTGGAGCAACACATCAACTACACTTTGAAAAAAAGACGCAAGAATAGGGCCTTCTTCAAGCAGTGGATTTAACTCATTTACGCCTGAAAATGAAGTGTCCAGATTCTGTTCCCTAAAACGTAACATTGCTGTTTTCAAACCACTGAAAGAAAAATTGTGCCCGTTTTTGTGCATTAACGGACGTGGAAAATCAAAAGCATCACCCGAAAATTCCTGCGCAGCACTGTCCACAACTGGTCCTCCGGGCATTGCATGTCCAAACATTTTTGCGACTTTATCCACACACTCACCGGCGGCATCGTCTAAACTTCGGCCGATAATTTTATAATCAAAATGGCCGCGTGCCTTAATCAACAGAGTATGACCTCCCGCAACAACCAGATGAAGTATCGGGAACCGCATTTCACCATGACTGAGTACATTTGCGTATGGATGCGCTTCAACGTGATTGACTCCGATTAACGGACACTGTAAGGTGTACGCTAAGCTTTTTGCGACAGTCAATCCAACCAGCAAAGAGCCTAGCAATCCGGGATGATTGGAAACCGCAATGTAATCGATTCTGGAGAAATTTAGCTGCGCTTTTTTCAACGCATCTGCAATCAGGATATTTATAACCTCAAGGTGTTTGCGCGAAGCTCTTTCAGGAACGACTCCTCCGAATTCCTCATGATCCTGAAATTGAGAAAGAGTAAGGTTTGCTAAAATTTCACGTTTTCCACGCAAGATCGCGACTGAGGTATCGTCAAAAGTGGTGTCTATTCCAAGACCGATTATGGACATGTGTAGTTTTTATTACAGAGTTAAGAAGTTGGTACCATCAATGATTATAGATTGTCTTTCAATCATCAACCAGAAAAATTAATGAAGTTCCTGAGTTATTTTGTTCTGACAATATGTTCAGTTTGCATTTTAGCAATCAGCATAGTCGCGCTTAAAATTTTCCTTGTACAACAAGCTTTTCAACCTGAGGATGTTCCGGAATGGACGGTACAAGAGTTGACTCCGTACAAATGGGAATTGCGCTCAGTCAATGAGCCTGAACGTACAACAACTGCCTGGATAGCACGCCCAGATGATTTGAAATGTGACACTCTGATTATAGTTGGAGGAGTGGAAGAGGGTGAAAATTTATTGGCTGGCGTTGGTAAATGGAAATACACCGGAAACACTATTTTGATGAAACAGCCGGTTCATTCATTTCTTCTACGGCATCATTGGAAAAACTGGAGTTTGATGGACTGGTGGGGAATTCCGGAGAAAATCCGTGAAGAAACCCGTCATACTATTGGCTCTCTCGATGCGCTGTTGAATTATGTACAAGGAGGGAAACGTGCAGATCCCCGTTTTACAGACAAGGTCGTGTTGGCCGGAGGCAGTGTTGGTGCGGCATTTCCGGTTATACTTACCAGTTTTGCACCTGAGAAAGTTGCCGGTTTGATGATCATATACGGGTTCACAAATTTTCAGCAGGTCATACAACCGCTATTGTTTAGTCAAGGACTGATACATTTCGATTTAACTGAAAATTCAGCTGATTTCAGTACAAAAATAAAGATCACGGGTTTACGTTTGCTTTCACACATTTTTTCATTTTTCCTGGGAAATATCTTGAAATATGGAGAAATGGAGTCATATTTACCGAATATTTACAAGACACCTATCCATTTTATCAATGGCACAAATGATCCTATAGTACCACGTGAAGCGTATCTTCCCCTCTGGGAAAATTCACCGCAGCCAAAAAGTGAAACATGGGTTGAAGGTGGTCATTTTAATCCAGGATCTCCTGAAGACATGCAACGCATAGGTAAGCTGATGTATGAATGGGCTGATGCTCATGGACTGCGCTCATGTCATATCATTATCCAATAGATGATTCATTTTCAGGTTTATTTGATTCTGTTCTAAAAATACTCTCTCAAGATTTTTTAATTTCCTGGAAATTCAGTTTTACTTCTGGAAAAGCTATTTTGTTATTACCTGTTACAAGTCCCGTTCCTGTTCATATCACTTGTTGTTTTAGCACAATAACTATAGAATTTATGTGGTGGAGCAATGTTTAAACTAAATTGATAAAAGTATGTTTAAACCAGGAAAATCTATGAGTGACAATATTATAAAAAATAGATGAATAAAAACACAGGAGTCACGGTCACTCTCAAAGCATCTTTCACACTTGATGGTAAAATTGCCACCGCCTCCGGAAACTCAAAGTGGATTACAGGTAAAGCAGCCCGGCGCAAAGCGCATGAATTAAGACATGAGAATGATGCTGTTTTAGTGGGCATCAATACGGTTCTGGCAGATGATCCGGAATTGACAGTAAGGGGAATTGAAGAAGGGCGTTCACCGATCCGGATCGTGTTGGACTCAAAAGCACGCATTCCGGAGCAAAGCAGAGTATTTCAAAACGACGGTGTCCCTGTTATAATTATTACCGGAAATCAAGCGCCATCGCGGAACTGGCCGGAATTGGCAGAATTAAGAATATTGACTGCTCCAACTGGAACTCCGGATGTATTGTGGGTACTCTCAGAAATATGGAAACTTGGACTAAAGAGTTTACTGATTGAGGGTGGAAGTCTCATTCACGCAAGCTTTCTTAAAAGCAATTGTGTTGATCAGCTTGAATTATTTCTGGCACCAAAAATAATAGGAGGGCAGGATTCTTTGTCCTGGTGCGGAGATTTAAATGTCGGCACCGTAAATGAAGCATCCCAACTGGAAATCAGCTCAATTACTGAATTAGGAGTGGACTTGCTGATTTCCGCAAAATTAAAATAACCAGGACTTTCATAGTTTTATATTATTGTTATTACACTGTATATTTAAAATGAACTTGTATAAAAATCATTAAATCATGGCTGATTCAGACAAAAGTTTTAATTCAATTGACGACGCTATTAAAGCCATTGCCCGCGGTGAATTAATTGTGGTTGTAGATGATGAAGACCGTGAAAACGAAGGAGACCTGATTTGCGCGGCTGAGGCTGCCACTCCGGAAAAAATTAATTTCATGGCCAAGTATGGGAGGGGCTTGATTTGTCTTCCTCTTGATGCTGAAACAGTAAAGCGGCTCAATCTACCATTAATGGTGATTAACAACAATGCAACAATGGGCACAAACTTTACGATTAGCATAGAAGCCTCAGTTGGTGTTACAACCGGAATTTCCGCTGCCGACCGTGCCCGTACAATCGAGGCGGCAATTAATCCGGAAGCTGTAACTGATGACATACGAAGTCCCGGTCATATCTTCCCATTACTCGCCAGTCAAGGAGGAGTCTTGCGCAGGGCAGGACATACTGAGGCGGCTGTTGATCTGGCAAAAATGGCAAAAATGCTGCCCGGCGGAGTGATTTGTGAGATCATGAATGATGACGGCACAATGGCAAGAGTTCCTGAATTACTGAAGTTTGCCGAGCACCATAAATTATTGATCATTACAATTAAAGACCTGATTCAATACAGGAAACGCAACGAAACATTGGTTATCAAAAAAGTAACAGCGTTTCTGCCCACAATATTTGGTGAATTTCAGGTGGTCGGTTTTCAAAGTGTTTTGGATGACAGCGATTATATCGCTTTGGTCAAAGGTGAATGGGAAGAGGATGAACCGATTTTGGTACGTGTGCATTCTGAATGTCTGACAGGTGACGTTTTCGGTTCATACCGCTGCGACTGCGGTCCACAACTCCGGGCGGCAATGGAGATGGTACAGGCTGAGGGGAAAGGGGTAATTCTTTATTTACCACAGGAAGGACGCGGGATTGGATTGATTAACAAACTTCAGGCCTATAGACTACAGGAAGAAGGTGCTGATACTGTGGAAGCAAATCAGAAACTGGGTTTTAAAGCAGATTTGCGTGATTACGGAATGGGTGCGCAAATGCTATACATGCTGGGCGTCCGGCGAATGCGTTTAATGACCAATAATCCACGAAAAATTGTTGGAGTTCAAGGACATGGATTGGAGGTTGTCGAAAGAATCCCACTTGAAATTCAGAGTAATCCCGGAAATATAAAGTACATGCATACCAAAAAACAAAAGCTGGGGCACATTCTGAATATTTGATTTGATTCGCATTCAAGGATTTATTTTTGTTGTAATATATTTGTTTTCCACTGAATACGAAATCCTGCAAGTATTTTTATGCACGATTCGTGAGTGTGAGATGGAGCAACAATGAGAATTAGTTCTAGACACTTTTTTTAATTGAATGCTTTATTGGATGGTTTCATGGAAAAGCATTATTAATCTTAAGTACAAACTATGACTGTAACACAAATAGAGTTGATTAAGGGTCTCAGGCAATTGACAGCCTATCAAAATTCTCCAAGTACAATTAAGCTTCATGAAACATCTACTTCATATCTTTTTAAGGCTGATGACGAGCTTTACAAGATCAAAAAGATGGGCAATGAATATGCGACATTAGCCGTTAAAGAAGCCTTTTGTCATGAAGAGTGTAAGCTCAGTCGGCGTTTTAATCCAAATTGGCCTTTGGAAGTACTTCCGGTCAAGGCAAAAAACGGTGAGTTAAAAATTGGAGGAGATGAAGGTGAAACAATTGAGTATGCCTTAAAAATGGAAGCCCTCCCGGATCAGACGCTACTTTCCGGGCTTCTGGAAAAAAACAAGCTTACAGAAAACAATATTGCAAGTATTGCAACTCGGATTGTGGAAATTCACGCCAGTTCACCTGCAAAAGACAAGGCCGCAGAGTCCGGAAAACCTGAACCGTTCAGGGCACTCTGTGACGATCTGCTGTTTCAATTGAAACGCTATTTTGAGGCATCTTTGACCCAGCCAATTTTAGACATGATTCGGCATCCTCTTGAAAAATTTATTGATGACAACAAACGTCTTTTCAACAAACGTCAGAAAAAAGGCAGAATTGTTTTTGGTCACGGTGCTTTTTTACCGGAACACATTTTTTTCAATGACAATCAGATACACTTTATCAGTCCCCAGGAAGTACAAAAGAAATTGGCGGTTCTGGACGTGGCAAATGATGTTTCGTCTTTAACTGTTGAACTTGTACGCATGGGTAAAACTGATCTTTATGAGGCTTTTTTGCAGCAATATCTTGAAATCTCAAATGATCAGGATTTACTGAAAATGCTTCCGCTTTATCAAACTTATTGTGCACTCAAGCAAGGTGTAAAAACCTGTGAACAAAAAGTCGCCCAACAAGATGATAAACTTGGGGCTTTAGCTATGGAATATTTTAATCTTGCCGTTCGCTTCTCAAGAAAAATCCCAAGAACTTAACGCTTGTTGGTGTTCTCACTTAGTCTGTGACACTCCACGCATTTAATTTAACAATCCAGAACCAACTTATCAATTATGAAAGAAGTGTCCAACAGACTCGGCTTTTCGAAAATGGAAGAGGAAATATTAAACTTCTGGCGCAAAGAAAATATTTTTCAAAAATCAATCGATGAACGACCGGAAGGCAAACCATTCAGCTTTTACGACGGCCCTCCCTTTGCTACAGGACTTCCACATTATGGACACCTCTTGGCAGGAACCATCAAGGATGTTATTCCACGTTACAAAACCATGCGGGGCTTCAGAGTTGTACGGCGTTTTGGCTGGGATACACACGGCTTGCCTGTGGAATACGAGGTTGAGCAAACTCTTGGACTGAATGGCCGGCACGAAATTGAAACCTTTGGAGAAGGAAAATTTAATGAGGAATGTCGTGCAATTGTTTTACGTTACACACACGAATGGCGTGAAACTGTGGAACGCATGGCACGCTGGGTTGATTTTGAAAATGACTACAAAACCATGGATATTGCTTTCATGGAGTCAGTTTGGTGGGTTTTTAAACGTCTTTGGGACAAGGGCCTGATTTATGAGGGTGTGAAGGTCGTCCCTTATTCATGGCGCGTCTCCACTCCACTTTCAAACTTTGAGGCAAATCTGAATTACAAAGATATTCAGGATCCGTCTGTTACCTTGCGCTTCAAAGTCAATGGCGAAGAAAACTTATATTTACTTGCATGGACAACCACTCCATGGACCTTACCGTCTAATATGGGACTCTGCGGGGGACCAAAACTCCTCTATAGCAAAATACGGCATAAAAATAGCGGTGACTGCTATATTATCACCAAAAATCGTATCGACACATATTTCGAGGAAGGTAGTTTTGAAGTCCTGACTGAAATGCAGGGTACTGATTTGAAAGGAATGACATATGAACCACTTTTTGATTTTGCCAAAAGCCGCGTCGATACTATCAACACCTGGGCCTTGCAACTGGATGATTATATCAGCGATGAAAGCGGTACAGGAATTGTACACCTGGCCTGTTTTGGCGAGGATGATGTGCGTATTTTTCAGCGTGAAAATATTCCAATTTTTGATCCGGTAGATGATGAAGGTAATTTTATGGATTACATGGGATTTATCGCAGGCATGAATATCAAGGATGCAGACAAAGCCATCGTGCAAAGGCTTAAAGAAGAAGGGAAAATGTTTCTCCATGAAACTGTACAGCACAGTTACCCATTTTGCTGGCGCACCGATACTCCCTTGATTTACAAACCTATTTCAACATGGTTTGTAAATGTTGAAGCAATTAAAGAAAGGATGGTCAAACATAACAGGACAGTGCATTGGGTGCCTGGACATATTCGTGATGGTCGTTTTGGCAAATGGCTTGAAAACGCACGAGACTGGGCCATCAGCCGTAACCGTTTTTGGGGTACTCCGCTTCCGGTTTGGAAGAGTGAGGACGGTGACATTTTATGCATCGGAAGCGTCGCTAAACTCGAAGAAATGACCGGAGAAAAAATTGATGACCTTCACAAACATTTTGTTGATCCACTGGTCATCAAACGAAATGGAAAAACCTATAGACGTGTTTCGGAAGTGCTTGATTGCTGGTTTGAATCTGGTTCCATGCCCTATGCCCAGGAGCATTATCCATTTGAAAACAAAGAACGTTTTGAAGCAAATTTTCCTGCAGATTTTATTTGTGAAGGTTTAGACCAGACACGTGGCTGGTTTTACACACTGGCAGTTTTGGGATGCGCTTTGTTTGATACTCCTGCATTCAAAAACTGTGTTGTTAACGGTTTGATTCTGGCGGAGGACGGCAAGAAAATGAGTAAAAGGCTCAAAAACTATCCGGATCCTAATCAGATGTTGAACAAATATGGTGCCGACGCAGTACGTCTATACATGCTCAACAGTCCGGCTGTTCGCGGTGAAGATTTACGCTTTTCGGAAAAAGGATTGATAGAAACAACAAGACAGCAACTTCTGCCGCTCTGGAACGCACTGGTATTTCTTAGCACCTATGCCAAAATTGACGGATGGGAACCGACTCCGGAAAATCTCTCAGTGAAAAACAATAATCCCATGGACCGCTGGATTATGTCACGTTTACAGAAGCTGATTTCTGAAGTGCAAAAAGAGATGGACAGTTACGACTTGAATCGCTCCGTTGCGCCATTTGTCGGTTTCATCGACTTATTGACAAATTGGTACATCCGTCGCAGCAGGAGACGTTTCTGGAAAGCAGGGCAGGGTCAGGACAAACGTGAAGCATATGCAACTCTTTATACCGTATTGCTCGAATTCAGCAAAATTATTGCACCCTTTATTCCTTACATTGCCGATGGAATTTTCCGCTCACTGCGTCATGAAACAGATCATGAAAGCGTGCACCTCGCTTTTTTTCCGGAAGCAGATTCATCCTACAGGGACATTGAGTTGGAAAAACAGATGGATTTGGTACTTTCTACTGTCAC
This sequence comes from Candidatus Lambdaproteobacteria bacterium, assembly GCA_012964265.1. GTDB lineage: Bacteria > SAR324 > SAR324 > SAR324 > NAC60-12 > Arctic96AD-7. The sequence continues at coordinate 10,648 of DTUH01000314.1, read as the reverse complement.
TATGGGACGGGCACTGCGGGCAAAATATCAGTTAAAAATCCGCCAGCCGCTTCCGAAAATATTTCTGCTAACACATGATCCGGAAGCAAAAAACGTTTTGGAAAACCTTGCAGATTTGATTACCGAGGAACTGAATATTAAAGAGATCGTAATTACTCCGGATGAGAAGGAACTGGTAAATTTAAGTGCAAAAGCCAATTTCAAAACTTTAGGTCGTAAACTCGGCAAGAAAATGAAAATTGCCGCAAACGCCATTGCTGAACTGAATCTTGACGAGATTAGAAAACTGCAGAATGGTGATAGTATTACATTGGTCATTGACGGAGATAATTTGGGATTGGCTCCGGAAGATGTCTTGATTCAACGACAGGAAAAAGAGGGCTTGCTGGTAGAAACTGACAACCGTTTGACGGTTGCTCTTGATACAGAACTGAGTGAAGATTTGATTCAGGAAGGTTTTGCCCGGGAATTTGTGAACAAAGTCCAGAACATGCGTAAAGAAATGGATCTTGCTGTGATGGATCGAATCAGCATCAGTTTTCAGGGTTCAGCTAAACTTAACGATGCCCTGGAGAATTTCACTGACTTTGTTTGTATTGAAACCCTTGCAAACCAGCTGTACCCCACGGAAACTCCAGGAGGCATGTTATGGGATTTAAACGGGGAGTCCTGTAAAATAAATGTTGAACAGGATACTTAATCGACTATGTTTTTGTTCTTAATGAATTTCAATTATTTTGAGAACCTTCTCATCTACAACAAAAAAGCAATTTCTCCAACAAAAAATGAATACAGCAAGTTAGTGACTCACTCCTTCATTTCCAGTTTTATCTGCCGTGCCAGATTCTGTTTGATAAGTTGTTTCATTGCATTGTAGGTTTTGTGGTCTTTCTGGGCCAGTTCCTCAGCAATTTCAAGTGCACGCGGCATTAATCTTTCAAGCGAGTGAGACTCATCCACCACTCCCATTTTTTGAGCGTCAGCACCTCCAATACTTCGTCCGGTAAGCAGTAGATCACGTACCGTCTGCTTATTCGGCAGTAAATCCGCCATTTCATAAAGTATTGGAGAAAGCGGAATTTTAACATCAATTTCCTTAAAAGCAAACCATCCCCTGTCAGCACGCATAATACGGAAATCAAGCGCTGACGCAAATACTGCGCCTCCCGCCATGCAATGACCTGTGATACAAGCTACTGTCGGCAGTGCTAACAGGGCCCAGCGTCCGAAGACCTCCTCAAGCTCTCTGAAAGTACTTTCAAACTGTTCTGCGGACTGCCCCTGAATCCACTCTAAATCAAGACCGACACACCATGATTTTGGATCACTGCTTGTAACTACTACAGCAGAGTTTTCTGTAACCGCTTCCAACTCAGTTAAGACTTGACGATGAACAGACAATACCTCTGAGTTTATCACGTTACCACTTTCCGGATCATTAAGGGTAACAATGAAAATATTACCCTTTTTTTCAAATTCTACCACTGCCATTTTTTCTTTCTTCAGAATTGTCAGTTTGTTTTATTTTCACTAATTTTAAAATTTTTTCCAGTTATTTTTGGCACGTAGTTTTTTTAGTTCAATTGCTTGAGCAATAGTCTTAGCGGAAAAATGCAAGAAGAACGCTGAGTGTAAATATCGAAAACACAGTGGAAATAAAAACTGCTCCACTTGAAACTGACTGTCCCACGTTATAGCGGTTGGCAAAAAGGAAAGGGTTTACACCCGTTGGCTGGGCCGCCAGTATAACCAGCACTTGAATCCAGATTGCGTCATTAATTCCAAATACCATAGTTGCCAAACTCCAGACAATCAGTGGATGTACAAGTGTCTTTATAATGACAATCAAGGGCACTTCCTGCCAGGGTATGTTTTTTCGAAAACTTGCCAGAGTCGCTCCGAGTGCAAACAAAGCACAGGGGGTAACAGAGTTACCCAGCAACTTTGCCATTTCATCAAAAGGCATCCACAATGTTATTTTAAACAAATTGCACACCAATCCGGCAAGCAAACCGATTATGAGAGGATTCGTGATCAATCCATACGAAGTACTGGCAATAACAGTTGTAAACTGACCCCTTCCGTTTTTAGCCATTTCAAGCATAATTGTGAAAAGCGGCACCATAATTAGCCCATGTGTACCGATAATAATGAACAAGGGCAAAACCGCCTCTTCACCAAAAGCAAGTAAAACAATAGGAATTCCAAGCAGGACTGTGTTGGAAAAACTACAGGAAAAAGCACTGATAACCTGTTGGGAAACTGTACGCTGCCAGAGAATACGTGTTATAACAAAACCCGACAATAAGACAATGAACGTACCAAAATAGTAAGAAGCAAGATAATCCCACGGTATTACATCCGGAAGGTTTGTTGAGGCGAGAGTACGCAGTAAAAGCATCGGCACGGCAAAATCAAAGACGTACCGCGTGAGTCCACGAATTGCTGACTGGTCAAACCATCCTGCACCGGCGGCGATATAACCTACCATTAAAAGGCCGAAAATTGGTAATATTATATCAATAACAGGTCCAAACACGTTTATTTTTGTAATGGTTTGCGCGGATTATCAAAGAAAAGGAATTCTCATTGAAGTAACTGTACGGTCAGGGAGAGCAGGACTTTTGTTTGAACAGTTTTCTCTTTCATGGTGTTATATTTTTTGGCTTTCAGGTCCAAGGGGTTTCAAGACAATCAACAGCTGCGGCAAAAGCGTCAGTGCCGCAACCAGAGCAATGAGCATCGCCAATCCTGTCAGTAAACCAAAGTAGATGCTTGGAATAAATTTAGAAAGCACAAGAATTGAAAAGCCGATTATAATCGTAATCGAAGTATAATACATGGCGTAACCGATACTTTCGTGTGATCGATGCATGGCAGCCAGATAGTTGCGGTCTTTGGCAAATTCAAACCTGAAGCGATGGATGTAATGAATGGTATTGTCGACTGCAATTCCGACACTTATTGCCGCGATTGTAATGGTCATCATGTCCAACGGAATTCCCATCCAGCCCATGAATCCCAGCACCACTCCAATTGAAAGTACATTTGGAAAAATCGCGATCAGGGCAATGATAATTGAGCGAAACAGAAAAATGAACATGATTAAAAATAAAACAATTACTACTCCCAAAGTGAGAATTTGCGACTTGAAAAGGCTTTGCAGCATATTGTTGTAGAGTACAAGCAAATTTGTGAGTTGCCATTTTCCCTCCGGAATATCCAGCTTGTCCTTCAGATCATGCTGAATTTGTTTCAAAAGCTCATTGCGCTTTAGATTAGGTTCCGAATCACGTATACGCACATAAAACCGCGCTTCATTGTTTTCGACAGATACATAAGGATCCATAATAATTTTTCGAAAACGTTCCGGAAGTTCGTTGTAGAGAAGTGCGAGCATAAAATCATCCAGCGGTTCTCCGGAATTTAGGGTTTTCCCAATTTTGAGCATTGTAGCCAGTGAGAGCACTTTACCTGTCTGCTCCAGTCCATTCAGGTAATCGTGGATATTTTCAATCCGTTCCATTTTTTCTGTAGTGAACCAGTATTGAGCTTTGCCGGCACTTTCCTCAAACTCCTCTTCAAAGGCATCAAACTCATCTTCATCTTCCAGTTCCACTTCTACTTTCACTTCCGTATTTGCTTGCTGAACTTCTTCTTCACTTTGTTCAAGATTAACCACTAAATCGAGCGGTGTTGTGCCTCCTAGTTGTTGGTCAATCAACTTCATTCCCTGATATATCTCAGTGGATTCCCTGAAATAATCGATGAAACTATTTTCAACATTCAGTTTAGCCGCTCCTGCAATACTCAGAATTAAGGCCGCAACACTGATAAACAGAATGCTTTTTCCATGTCGTTCTGTTAGGTCAGCAAATATTTTGGTTAAGGCAAAACGTGACTCAAAGGACGTATTTGGCATCGCCTTTGGCATCTGCATTAAGAGTACCGGAAATATCAAAAACGTCAGAAATAGTGAAACCCCAATACCCGCACTCATCATCCAGCCAAAATTCATGACCGGTAAAATTCCGCTCAAAACCAGTGACGCAAATCCCACCACTGTCGTCAACACAGCAAAAGTACAAGGTCTTGCCATAAAAATCGTTGAATCCAAAATCAACTGTCTTTGATTCAATTCCGGATTTGCACCTGCCAATTCCCGATAACGGACTATCAAATGGATTGTAATCGCCATGGTGATTATCAGTTGGATGGAAATGAAATTTGAGGAAATTACTGTCACTTCCCAGCCAAAAAGACCTAAAAATCCGCTGGTTGTAACAACGGAAAAACTGCAGGTAATCAGGGGGAGCAATATCCAGCGCAACTGTCTGAAAATAACCCAAAGTGTAAGCATCAAAAAAACTAACACAGCACTACCAAAAACCTGAAGGTCACTTCTGATAAAAGTTATCAGATCATCCGCAACCATACTTGCTCCACCAAGAAATATTTTCGCCTCGCCACGGTATCTTTCTGCAATTTCTCGGACTTGATAAATATTTTTGTGCTCGACCATTCGCATTTTGTCGCGGTGATTTTTAAAATCCAGCAGCACTTTTTCCAGTTCTTGCTGCTCCACAATGCTCAAAGTTTTCTCTTTTTCTTTTTTTCGCAAACTGTTCCTTTGCTGCAGCAATTCACGATACAGCGGATCATCATGCAGATTTATCAGCAAGGCAGTGGTTTTGAAATCCGGACTGACGAGATTATCTCTATAAATTGGGCTGTTGAGGAATTCTTCTTTAGCAAGGGCTTTATCGATTTCAGGAGATTCCAGCGTAGGAATATTTTTCAGCAATTCCTTGACAGGTTTGGGCGGGCTTTCCAGTAATGGCACATTCAAGATGGAAACCACTGACTCAACTCTCTTCAACTCCAGCAGTTCGGCACTCAATTTCCGCAAAGAGTTTAGAGTCGCGTCTGCAAGCAAATCTCCCTTTGGAGTGTAGGTCAAAATAAGGAAATCACTGTTTCCATAGCGCTCATTTACTATTCGTGTAAAAGCCAGATCTTTGTCATCTTCAAGCAGCAGAGTTTCTGCTGAAGCATCAATTTCTAAATATCGCGCTTGATAACCCAATGCTGCGATGCAGATAATCATTATTAGCAAAATGCTTTTAGGGTAACTTAGAATGAATTTGTCGTAAAATTTCCTCAGCATCAAGACCCCAATTTTCGTGCAGAACGCAGGCGTTCCATTAACTGTTCCAATGATTCTTTTTTCAAAATTCCTGAAAACTGGGAGCGATAAGTCTGAACTATGCTGACTCCAAGGACATCAACGTCATAAACCATCCAACCTTTTTTCTTTGTTTTGTAGAGTTTGTATGTCATCTCTTTTTTATCGTCCTTGCTGACAAGATAAGTCACTACTTCAACACGATTTTTCTTAGTCATTTTTGCTTCATCAACCACAACTTCTTCATCCGTATAAAGGTCTAGTTTGTCAAGATATGATTGCTTAAGACGCTCCACGAAGAGTTTAGAAAATTCTTTTCGACCGCTCTTACTGAGTGATTTCCAGTGCTTTTTACCTAAACTCAATCTGGCCATCAAACTAAAATCAAAAAGACCGTCGATTGTTTTTAAAATACCTTGCTTTTTTTCTTCTTTACTCAAACTGCTGTCCTTGAGTGTGCGTATCACAAGATCAACTTTTTCTTTGGTCATTGCCCGGATTTCACTGACCTCATCAGCAAAAAGCGATGTTGCACCAAAAGAGAAGCATAAAAGAGAAATGAGTAATCCATTGATTATTGTTTTTATTACATCTTGCATGGTTATTCCTTAATTAGTTTAGCTCGGTTTTGTTCATAGATATCCCGCAAAAAAGGGTAGAGTTCAATTGCGTCTTTTTTGAGATTTGCATATTGACCAATACGTAATGACTCACGGTTTATTGTTTTCAAAAGTGTCAGCTCAGACTGCTGTAGAGTTTTTCTGGAAAGACCCAGGTATTCACCTTCCGGTTGAGGAAAGTTGTATGGCCGATTTTCAATATAGTTAACAGGATCCATCTGCATTTCCGGATACAAGCTGAACATGTCACGTAAATTTGAGGGTCCCAAAAACGGCAAAACGACGTGAAACCCTCCTCCAACTCCGTAATGTCCCAGAGTCTGCCCGAAATCCTCTTCGTGCGCTTCTAAACCAAACCATTCTTTTGCCGGATCCCAAAATCCTAATATTCCGACTGTACTGTTAATGCTGAATCGAAGAAATTCCTCTCCCGCGTTTTTTGCTTTAAGTTGCAACACGTTATTGACAAAACGCAGAGGAAAGAGCAGATTATGAAAAAAGTTTTTCACTCCTCGCCGTGCCTCATCCGGAAGAACCCAGCGATATCCACGTGCAACCGGATCCAAAACAAAAATATAAAATCCGTCATTAAATTCTGTCATCACGCTGTTGTATCCGGACAGAGGATCAAAAACCTCCTTTTCTGATGCGGAAAACTCATCTTCAAACTCATCATCAAATCCGCCTTCTTCGTCATCTGCAACTTCTGTTTCCGGAATAGTTTTTGAAGCTTCCGGAGTTTTTTCCTTCGCATAAGCAAGTTGCCCTTTCAGGGACAGGAACGAAATGGAGAGGATGGTAAAAATCGTTAAGAACGCGAGAAAAATTTTTGGCATCAGTTGTCGCTTATTATTTTTTATTATCAGATAGGGTCTACTTTTATACTGCCAAGTGCAAGATTATTACAGGTTGAAATGATTTTGCTTAATACTTTGCTCAGTTATTATCTGAGCAAAAGTGGACTCAAAAATTAATTATTTTTACTATCTGCTTGTCACGTCTAACAAACTGTTTATACGGGAACGTGATTTTTCCAGATCTCTCACAGGAGATCTTTTTTACCTGAACTCTAAAATAAAAGAGAATTAATGGAAGATTCCAAACCAATAATCAAAATTGGAGATAAAGGCCCAATTGTAATCAAAGGCGGCGCGACCATAGTCTATCCTGATGGACGTGAGGAACTGCGGGAAGGAACAGTTGCCCTTTGCCGCTGTGGACTTTCTGCCAATAAACCGTTCTGTGATGGTACTCATAAGGAGTGTGATACCTGGTGAGCATGTAATTATTTTGAATGTCAGATGATTATCTGTTTTTTCCATTTTTTTTGGATAAATGTGTTTTCAGTGTAAGAAACTGCTCTCAACAAGACTAAAATTGAGAAAGCGATAATTGGGCATTTTTTAATAGCCATTATACTTGACATCGACCTGTTCGATGACTTATCAAATATCGTTGTTATAAATTGTCTGACAATTAATCCAAGTATCTTGAACACATTGGAATAATTATTTGTTGAAAAATCTATTGATTATGTCAATTGATGTAGTGCTTCAGTTTAACCTCAAAATGGTTATGAAAATGAAACAAATTCTACTCATTGCTCTCACCCTGTTGTTTTTTATACCTATTCCTTTTGTTCAGGCAGTAGAAACTGGAATCTTGTTTCGAAGAGAAGTGCATGGAAAATTAGGACGGTATAAAGAAGGTAATGCAGAAAAAAATGAAAAATATCTGGGAGAAATTAATAATGGAAAGCCAAATAGAAAAAGGTACACTTTCCAGTCCTTATGGGGGAACGTATGTAGGCGAGTTTAGGGATGGTTTACCACATGGGCTGGATATATTAAAATTGCCTGATGGAAAAATTTATGACGGCCAATGGATAGACGGGATATAAGGAAGGTCAGGGCGCCTGCACTTTTTCTGATGGAAATAAGTGTGGGCGAGACCGGTACTATCCTCACATCTTCAGACGGTTCAACTTGGGTTTCCAGGACTTCCGGAACTACCATTTTCTATATGGAGTTAGCTATGGAGACAACGCATTTGTGGCAGTCGGTACGTCAAACACTATTCTCTCCTCTGCTGACAACGGTACAACCTGGACTACCAGGACTTCTGCTACAAATGAAGAAATCAGGTCAACCGACTATGGAAACAGTATTTTCATGGTTGTAGGTTTAACTGGGACTATCCAGGCATCTGCTGATGGAACCACCTGGACGGCAAAAACTTCAGGGACTACAAAAGACCTGTATAATGTATCCTTTATAAACAACTCCTTCATTGCCACCGGTAACGGCACTATCATTTCCTCATCAGACGGTACAACCTGGTCCGCAATGACCTCCAACTCAGGCAATCTCTGGGGAATTGATTATGGAAACAGTACATTGGTGACGGTTGGCGACTCAGGAAAGATCATCACCTCTACTGACAATGGAACATCCTGGACTACTAGAACTTCAGGTACATCAAACAGTCGCTATCAAGTCGTCTATGGAAACAATACATTTTTGGCAGTTGGTGCAACAGGTACCGTCCTCACCTCTACGGACAACGGAACAAGCTGGACTTCAAGAACTTCCGGAACAACAAATATCCTCTATGGAATGTGACTTAACAGGTAAATCCTGAAAACTTCTCTTTCTTAATACAAGAGCTGTGACCCATTTCATGTCCTCCAGTTAAATGTTAATCTGCATCCCGGTAACTGTTCAGGTTGACGGGAGAATAGCATTTTTTTAAGCCTTCTTTTAGCATCATTTCCAGACACTCACCTTTAGCCAAAAAAAGTTATACTTCAGAATTATTTCACTGTATGACTTAATGATATCAATTACTTATCTTCAATGGTATATATTTTGCTGAAGTTATATAAATAGAGGATTGACCTGCAAAAGATCGATCCAAAGTACGGCTTCAGCGACATCTTTGCGCAGCATTAAATCCGCGTCGTGGAAAAGTTGATTAAGCCTTATTGTTCGCGAGAACATCATCAACATTTTCTTTCAGGATAGTCAACACTATCCGGAGAGATTGAAAATGTTAACTTATGGTTAACTAAAAATAAAGGAGCTAGATGAACAAGCTATTATTATTTTCAATAATGATGGCGACATGGATGGTTGTTAGTTGTGGGACAACGGATGGAACTAAAGCAGGTCCCGAATTAGGTTATTATGAAGACAAGAAAGAAATGAAAGAAGGGAGTTATATTTTCTCCGCAAACTCTGTTTGGCATTGCGTAATTGCTTTAAAACCCTGGCTGAACAAAGAATGCGAATAGAAAATCAGGAACATTTTGCTAAGAAATTCTCATAATGTTTCAACCTTCTACAGATCTTTCAAATATTACTGAGGACGCGCAGGTCAGACCGGTTCTGACATAACCGGTTTATTTCAAACCGGCATCTGACTTTTGGTCACTGCGCGTTTTTATAATCATTGGTTGATGCACACTCATCTCTTGCGTGTTCTTCGAGTTATGGGCTTTCCCTCGGCATCGGCTTCCTTTTCAATCAATAGATCCGGATTAAATTCCTCACGCTCCGCTCTATTTTCCCAGTCTCTTTGCGTCTCCATTGTTGGCACAAAATATCCCATTTTTATATCAAGGATACCGACCTGTATAATATTTTCAGCTGCAAATTACTGTCTGCGAGTACCAAAAATAGAACCCTCATTTGAATTATTTTTCATTAATGAAAGATTTTACTTGGAAGTTTTTTGAAAGCTATTAACATGGTCTAGGTTTGCGATTTATTTTTGTCATTTTCTTTAAATGAGAGATTTCAAGACAGGTTAAATTGACCTTGCTGAATGAATTGATTTTATAGAATATCTTAGGCAAATATAACTCCGGCCTTCCTCAGATTCACCAAAAGCAATTGCAGAGGGATTTGTCACGATCCATGGAGAATTGGATTAGTTGAAGAAGATTGCTTGGACTAATGCCCTTAATCAGAAATAATCTGTACACTTGACTCCAGACTTTTGGTAGTTGAGGATATCGGTTTGTGCCGTGGGAAGTCCGGAAAACTTTTGAAACGACGGAAAGTCGCAAATCTCAAAAATCATCACTGTATGGTACTAACCAGAGTAGTGCTGACTATTTTGAGTTGGACAAAAGTGATGGTACTTATCCCTGATTGTTAAAAAAAATGTGGCATTATCAATTGATGTTGTTAAGACGAATCATTGAAGATTTGGAGAAATGAAAATGAAACTAAGATTCTTTGTACTAATTATTACGAGTTTGTTTTTACCAACAATGGTAATTGCCGGAAGTTATTTTTGTGTCGACGAAATACGCACAGGAATTGTAAAAGACAAAGAATCGTGGTCATCCAGGGAAATTGAGGAACTAAAATTTACTGTCAAACTGGAAGGAATTAAAATGGATTTTAAGCTTCTTGGAGAAAAAGTTTTCAGTGGATGTCATGATTTTAAATATGATAAATATACTGACATTTATCAATGCTCCAATTTTGCGCTTGGCTGGGGTGAGGCTCAGAATATTTATTATGAAATTTTTAGTTTTAGCCCAAGCAAATTGAGATTTTTCTGGTCTTACTTACCAGGCTATATTGTTAATAAAAAAGGCAATTCACCAATGGTAGGAGGCGGAACCTGTTCGTCTTTGGAAGACTATGCTCAACTTTAAGGTAGCAGGTTGAATTAGCATTTGTATACATGATTATGTATGCGTGACTATAGTGATGAGTTAGTGGCGGCAATCACTCATGTTTAATATCCGCTTCCCCTCTTCAAGACCCAGATTTATCTTGGGTACCCTTAAAAATAAAGATTGGCAAGTCTCGCCTTTCCGGTTCTCTAA
>DTUH01000313.1 GCA_012964265.1 Candidatus Lambdaproteobacteria bacterium | reverse complement strand
AATTTCAGAAACCTTATGGCGAATCCGAGCGAGTTCCAGCAAATTATCGTTCCCCCAATTTGAGGAAAACACACTACAAATGCGAGTCTATTCTTCTCGCCTGCTGGGGCAAAATTCAGACTTGGTACTGCACGGTGGCGGGAATACTTCGGTAAAAGTCAGGGAAATCAATTTTTTTGGAGAAGAAGAAGACATTTTGTATGTCAAAGGCAGCGGTATTAATTTGGCAACGATTGAAGAGAATGACTTTGTGCCGCTTCAATTGAAGACATTACGGAAATTGGTCGAGCTGGAAAACATCAGTGATACTGAAATGTTACGACAGCAGCAAATGGCCGTGACCGATCCTAATGCTCCCAGCCCGTCCGTAGAAGCTTTGCTGCACACGATCATTCCGTTTACATGGATTGATCACACTCATGCGGATGCAGTCGTTACGCTTACGAATACGCCAGAAGGTGAAAAGTTGATACGAGAGGTGTTTGGTGAGCGACTGCTCATAATTCCCTATGTGATGCCGGGATTCCAGTTAGCCCGAAAAGTGTTTGAAATAACGGAGGTAATGGATTGGGACCAATTTGAAGGAATGGTACTTCTCAACCATGGCATATTTACTTTTGGTGAAAATGCACGTGAAAGTTATGGGCGCATGATTGATATAGTTTCACTCGCAGAAAATTATTTAGCAAAAAATACAATGCTTCCCGAAACATTGATAAAAACGAAAATCCACGACACCGTTGCGGTAAAAAAAGAAAATGGAAGGATTACTCCAGACTCCAATTTGGGGAACGATAATTTGCTGGAACTCGCTCGGATTCGCCATAAGGTTTCTGAAATTCGAGGGTCCGCAATGTTGGCGTTGTTAAATCAAAATCCGGAAGCCCGCAAATTTGCAAACATGCCAAACATCAAAGAGATTGCGACACGAGGTCCAATCACTTCCGACCACTTGATCCGCACCAAACCGGTTCCCGCAATCCTCGATCCGGAAAATATGGAACAAAGCATTGATGATTTTGCATCCGGCTATGAGGCGTATTTTAAGCGGCACACAAACGGAAAACAAATTTGTTTGGACTGTGCACCGCGTTGGGCCGTTTGGCCGGGACATGGAACGGTTTCCTTCGGAACTAATTTTACTGAATCCGGAATTGTTGCCGATATTGCCGAACATACTGTGAATGCAATCCAGAAAGCCGAAAGCTTGATGGCCAAAAATTTTTCCAGAGGTTGGAAGCCAGTTTCGGAAAAGCATTTATTTGAAGCTGAGTATTGGGAACTGCAGCAGGCAAAACTAAAACAATGGGAAGCCGTTCAGGGCGACAAAACAACAATTCCGGAATTTCAAGGTAAAATCGCAATTATTTCCGGAGCAGCCGGAGGAATTGGTTTGGCTTGTGCGCGTGAGCTTCTGGAACAAGGAGCAGTTGTTGTCGGTTTGGATTTGAATCCGGATATTTCAGAAATATTTTGTGATTCCGGAATGCTGGGACTGCAATGCGATGTGACCGATCAAAATGCAGTTAAGGAAGCTGTAGCTGCTACTGTGCGTTATTTTGGCGGATTGGACATTTTGGTTTTGAATGCCGGAACTTTTCCCGCGGGACAGACAATTGATGAAATGGACGAGCAAACATGGGCCAAAAGTCTGACAATAAATTTGACTGCTCCCCAACAATTGCTGCAGGTTTGTGTGCCGTTTTTGAAAGAAGGGCTTGATCCGGCTGTCGTTTTTATGGCTTCAAGGAATGTCCCTGCACCCGGTGCGGGAGCAGCCGCGTATTCAGTTCCGAAAGCAGGACAAACTCAATTGGCACGGATTGCTGCTTTGGAATTGGGAAAATTCGGAATACGTGTTAATATCCTTCATCCGGATTGTGTTTACGATACTGGACTTTGGACTCCGGAAGCACTGCAACGTTCCGCAAAACGTTATAACTTGACGGTCGAGCAATACAAAAGCCGGAATATTTTAAAAACAGATGTAAAAACGAAAGAGGTCGCACGGATGGTTTGTGCGATGGCCGGTTCTGTATTTGCAAAAACTACCGGTGCGCAAATTCCGATTGACGGAGGAAATGAGCGGGTGATTTAAAAAAGTGTTTTCAGTCTAAGATTAAAAAAACTGAGTCTGATCTAATTACGAAATTGTATAGAAAGACTGGGAAATTAAAAAACCGAATGGGAATTCAGGATATTAACCAGGAAAGCAGCGTAACTGAAAAACGGGTGCTGATGAAGCGCCTGTTGTACAAAATAAATGCCTTTGATGCATTGCTGGAAAGCGGTCTCTTTGAAACTGAAACTCGACGAATAGGCGTGGAACAGGAAATGTTTTTGGTGGATGAGTCCGGAAGGCCTGCCTCAATTTCTGTAGAAATTCTGGAGAAATTGGATGATCCGCATTTTACAACAGAACTTGCCCGGTTTAACTTGGAATTCAATTTGGATCCGCAGGTTTTAGAGGGGGCTCAGGAATTACTATATTTTAATAGAATTACTTGAAAGGAAATATTTATGGCTGATTTAGACGCAACACAAGATACGAAAGAATATTATCTGGACATTCCTCAAAAGTCAGAGGCGTTTTACCTGAAAGGTTCAAATGCACTGGGTTGGGGGATGCAAAACCGTCTCGCCCGTATTTTTAATCCGGAAACAGGACGTACCGTGATGTTGGCTTTTGATCATGGATACTTTCAGGGTGCGACCACTGGACTTGAGCGAATTGATGTAAACATTATGCCGCTTGCGCCTTATGCGGACACGCTGATGTTGACACGTGGAATTTTGCGGAGCGTTGTTCCGCCTTCAATGACACAAGCCATTGTCATGCGTGCATCCGGCGGAACCAGCATGCTCAAGGAATTATCGAATGAGGAAATTGCTGTTGACATTGAAGATTCGATCCGGATGAACGTTGCCGCAATGGCAGTCCAGGTTTTTATCGGCGGAGAGCATGAAAAGCAATCCATTATCAACATGACCAAACTCGTTGATCAGGGAACACGTTACGGCATTCCGACTTTAGCCGTGACTGCCGTCGGCAAAGAAATGGTGCGCGACGCCCGTTATTTCCGGTTGGCCACACGAATTTGCGCTGAACTTGGCGCACACTATGTTAAAACGTATTATGTTGAAAAGGATTTTGAAACCGTTACCGCAAGTTGTCCCGTACCGATTGTGATTGCCGGAGGAAAGAAACTTCCGGAACTGGATGCCTTGAAAATGGCGTACAACGCTATTCAGCAAGGGGCGGCAGGAGTGGACATGGGTAGAAATATTTTTCAATCTGAAGCACCTGTTTCCATGATCCAGGCAGTGCGAGCCGTGGTTCATCAAAATGAAACTCCGGAGAAAGCCTTTGAACTTTATAAAACCCTCAAAGCTGAAGCTTGATTTTCAACTTTAAGGTCTATTTTTTCCGCCTCTTCTTTTTCTTTTTCTTCTTTTGAGGAAGAACCATAATTCGCCGAGCTTGGCAATTGACGTTTTTTTTCTTCACAACAGGTAAGGACGTAGAGGTAGGAAGACCGGATTTTTCCGGATCTTTAACCTCAATATTTGCGCAGGCAAATAGTTCATCCATGTATGTATTCAAAAGTGCATCACGTTTTTGTGCATATAAGGCATTGGAAAATTGTGTTTCCTGTTCTGGTTTGAGATTATCACAGTCCAGTCCTTCCGCAAAAACTTCTTTGTAAATATAGAGAAGATGATTTCCTAAATTTGTACGCACAACTTTGCTGATTTTTCCGGGCTCCAGATTAGTAGTGACCTCACCAATTTCGGCCAATAAATCTCCAGGCTTGAAAACTCCCAGCTTACCTCCAGTTCGCTTTGCTCTGGAATCTGTAGAATGCTGTTTTGCCAATTCTTCAAAAGGAACTCCGCTTTTGAAAGCTCGCCTAATAGTTTTAACCTTTTCCTGAATTTCATCATCAGAACCATGCAGAAGAATTTGTGCCAAGCCCACTTTGCGTTCCTTGCGCTGTTGTTGCTTGCAAAAAAGTACAATTTCCGGCGATTCAAGTCTAATTTTTGAATCTACTTCACGGCTGATTACGCGATGTTTTTTAAATTCACGAGCAAGTTGTTCCTTTAAATCTTCTTCTGCATAAGTCTCAAGCAATTGTGGTTGATTCTCAGCAAGACGATCCAAACGGGACTCTATTTCCTTGGCTCCGGGTGTAATTTTTAAAGCCTCTGCACGGTCCAGCAACAACATTTCCTGCACCAGGTTCATCAGTAGCTTTTCATCCATTTGTTTCTGAGTCTTTTCTGCAGACGACTTTTGAGCCTGCAATGCCGCCGCAACATCTTGAGCCTCGCTCCGTGTGAGCATTTGGCTGTTGACGATCAAATAGATTCGATCAAGCACCAGTACTTCTGCGTGTATGCTGTTTATGAAAAAGCCTATGCTGCAGGCCAGGAAAAATAGTAGAAAACGTGAATAGCAGTTAAAGAGCATAATCATTTTGGAGGGTGGCGGTTTGTGAGCGACGTAAATTCCAGGCTAGTTCTCGAAGTTTTTTCATCGGCAAACGTGAAAGTGTGCGGATTTTGCTCACAGTCATACGTTTAAACAAACGTTTGTCTAAATAATATTCTGTAATTTTAGGATATGTCTGCCAGCGATAAGTTTTATATTTTTTGAAGACGATTGTTAAATCAAGCCAGCTTCCGTCTTCCTGCCAAAGCCTGTTATGCAAAGAGGACAATTCGTATGTTTTGGGGTTGAGCAAGGCAAAGTGTCCGGATTCCAAATTTCCTATCCGGAGAAAAACATGATTATCGTCACGAATGTGATATGCAACCTCTTTGCTGACAATTCCCAGTTCCCGCAATGCTTTGCCCCGCTCTTTCTCAAATCTTGAACGAAAACGAAGTTGACGGGGCAAAACATCTTCAGTAGAAAAAGTGCGGTTGTCACTCAAAGAAAGGGACAGCAGATCAGTATTGTTTTCGTAGTAAAAATGTAACAACTCCCCTTTTTCGCTCTGAGTTTCCACCACCAGAACCTCACCATCTTTCCAATAAATAACCTGGTTGAATCTACGGGCCGGCAATTCAGTGGGCTGCGCTGGTATTTTACCATCCGCATTTTTTACAAATGGGTCAAAGACTTGAACAACAGTTTCCATTTTTGCGCGTCTCCAACTCATCCGCTTCTCCATTTGGTACATCAAATCATCCCAGGTTAGTGGATAATAAGCTACGGCTGTGTTGCCGAGGTTAAAGAGAATTCCGAAAAATAAAATTATGGAAAGTCGCGCAAAAATCAAATATACCCTTTTAATTAATATCTAAAAATGTTAGATTCAAGGTTGTCAGTTTTTACTGAAATTCGCAATCCTGAACAGCTTCAGCTTTGCCGAAATTTCAGTCTGCGGGGAAGGAAGTAACGTTTTCCCGTATATTGTTCACACCCACTTCTCAGATCCTGGAGCCAAAATGCGAAAAACAAACCACATCTTATCAATTTTACTTGGACTTGCCCTGTTGCTCAGCGGTTGTGCCGCCAAGAAGGCGGAACCGAAACCTGAAAATTTTCTCACACTCGCCGATTTGACGGGTCGTGTCACTCTCAAAGAAGACTCTCCAGATGTACGTGTAATCAGGATAAAGGCCAAAGCTTTCATCAAGCGTAACGATATTCG
>DTUH01000312.1:5091-5859 GCA_012964265.1 Candidatus Lambdaproteobacteria bacterium | reverse complement strand
TTTCTCAACTTCAATTTCAAGTTGAGAAATATTTGCCTCAGCAGTAAAAACAGAACCATCTTTACGTTGTCCTAATATTTCTGAACGTTCTAACATACGTCGTGAAGTATGTCCTGACTCGCCGAAATTATGAATGTGCTTTGCATGTGAAGAACGAAAAGTCTCTGGCATCAACAACCCCAAAGACTTTCCCAAAACTTCATCTGCACTATAAGAAAAAATCTTTTCCGCACCTTGATTAAACATCAGGATTTGTTGATCTGAGTTTACTGAAATGATTGCATCCTCAGCAGTTTCCATTATTCCTGACAGACGGGTTTGTGATGCAACAAGTTCTGTGGTTCTTCGCTTGATTTGTTCTTCGAGACTTGTCCGGTAGTCCCAAAGTTCTTCCTCCATCTTTCTAAACATGGTGATATCAAGACCGGTAACAGTGTAATTGGTTGTTATGCCGTACTTGTCACGCAAAGAAGCAACAGTAAAAGAAATCAGTCGCTCATCACCATCTTTTGCTTGCCAGTTTTCTTCGTAGGTTGTCAGGAAGGGCGGCTCTTTTGCTTCTTCAAGCAGGCTGCTGACTAGATTGTGAACTTTTGGTTTGAAAAATAATTTGAGGAAAAATTTACCTTCGGCTTCTTTCCGGGAAAAACCCATTGTTTCCAGGCAGACTCGGTTAATCATCAGGATTTTTCCTTACAAGGAAAGTATGAGAATAATCGTGTCTATAGTATCATAAAATTCAGCGGCATTTTTGGTAACAATCCTTTT
>DTUH01000312.1:0-5029 GCA_012964265.1 Candidatus Lambdaproteobacteria bacterium | reverse complement strand
AATAATTTAATAATTTTTTTTCTTAACAATCCATAGGAGAATAAACTGAATTAATTCCGTAACTATTTTGTGGAACACACAAAAGCTATTATTAGTGGGAAAGTATCTTGCGGGAAATAAAGTAAACTGGTTTAGAACAGCAAACACTGAGAAGATTAATTCCTCAGACGTTATGTGATGAAATGCTGACCCCCGTTTTTTAAGCACAATACAGGACAGTTTGCGTAACGGATTACCTTTTCGGTGATGCTGCCTTTCGTGCTGTATGCAAGTCCTTTGTAACCGTGACTGCTCATCAATATTAAATCAACTACTTCCTGTTTAGTATAGTTGATAATCTCAGAAACAACTTCTCCCTCCACGACCACCAAACTTAATTTGCTTGAGAATGTATCTATGTTCCCCAGAAAGTTTTCCAAATTCTGCTGCCCCCTACCACAACTATCAGATTTATGATCAATTGCAAAGGATTTTGAGTCTTTCTGCTTTGACTGCTTTTCTACATAAAGTAAGGCAACTCCTGCACCAAACTCTGCAGCTAATCTTGAGGCATATCTTAATGCAATCCTTGAATAGTCGGAGCAGTCAGTGGGAACCAGAATCGTGTTCAACTGCAACATTAATAAATGTCTGTCTTCATGGTTTATAAATTTCCAGAAGAAAAGGACTACTGGAAAAGAGAGTAAACGAACATTAATCATAAACTGTACCTTGATTAAAACACATCCGTAAATTTACTTAGTGATACAGAAAAAAAGTCTTTACACAAGTTTGTATCAGGATTTATCTTTAATAAAGACAACTAATTGTGAGATAATACATCTTGACGTATAGCAAAGATTTAAACAGATTATGCGTGCATAAGTTTTGGTTACACCTTTACTGATACAGTATGATTTTGCTAAAACAAAAGTCTCAATTTGGAAAATGGATCAAGTTTCAATGATTGTGATTAGATATTGAGTTCTTGTAAATAACCAGCATGCCACGACAACCCACCCGCAATGACTATTTGATTTTGTTTGCCCTTGGAGCCTTGTGGGGTTCTTCATTTGGTGCAATCAAAATTGCATTGCACGAAGTAACTCCTCTGACTGTGATGAGTGTCCGGATTTTGCTGGCCGGTGCAGCATTATTGCTCCTGATTATTATAAGAAAAACTCCTTTCATTCGGGGCAAGCAAAACTGGATAAAAATCTTCTGGATGACATTCTTGGGAACAATAATGCCTTTCTTTCTTGTTCCCTGGGGGCAACTGCAAATAGACAGCAGTCTGGCTTCTATTTTACTGGCTGTCAATCCTATTTTTGCACTTATTCTAGGACATTTTTTTAGTGACCATGAGAGTTTTACTTTACGCCAATTACTGGCAATGCTGGTTGGTTTAGCTGGAGTAATTTTAGTTTTTGGCGAGAATGCTTTTTCTTCAATCAATGGAAATATCCTGGCACAATTAGCGGTAATCGTCGCCGGACTTGGTTATACCATTTCTGGAGTAATCACGGCTCGAATTAAGGGTGTTTCAGCCGATTCAGTCAGCGCTGCAATTTTTATTTGCGCATCCGTTTTCGTGCTTCCGCTTTGGTTAATAATGGAGAGTCCCTGGAATCTCCATTTTGAAACAGAAACTCTTTTGGCCTTGATTCATCTTGGACTCGTTTCAACCGGAATTGCATACTTGATGCGCTATTACATTTTACTCAGAGCGGGAGCAGTCTTTTTGTCCTACGTGGCCTTTATTATTCCCATGTTTGGAATCTTGTTCGGAATCTTGTTTTTAGGCGAAACACTTTCCGTAACCACTCTTGGAGCAGTTGTTTTGATTCTTTCAGGAGTATATTTGGGACGAAAAAAAACTGTATTTTTATAGCTTAACAATAGAAAATCCTTTCACCACACTTTTTACAGAACAACAGATGTACAGTTCAATTATCTCTCCCAAAACAGTAAACGAAAATCTTGACGACTCAAACTGGCGTTTTTTTGATTGCCGCTTTGTGTTAACGGAACCGGAAAAGAAACAGGCCGAATTCGCTGTTTCCCATCTTCCCGGAGCATTGTATGCTCATCTGAATCACGATCTCGCTGTTCCGTCAATTCCGGGAAAAACAGGAAGACATCCCTTGCCGGAAAAGCAGAAGTTAATAAAATTATTTTCAACTTGGGGCATTGATCATTCTGTGCAAGTTGTAATTTATGATGATGCAGGAGGTGCACACGCGGTTCGGCTCTGGTGGATGTTACGCTGGCTCGGACATGATGCGGTTGCAGTGATGGATGGAGGTTGGCCCCGCTGGATTCAGGAAGGTCGTCAAGTCAGTGCGGAGTTATTTGTTCCGGAAGAACGGAAATTCATCGCCAATCCGCACGATCACTGGTCAGTCACTGCCGAAGATATCCGGAATTATTTTGACAATCCGGAAGTACGTGTCTTAGATGCACGCAGCAGAGAAAGATACCGCGGAGAAAACGAAACCCTTGACCCTGTAGCCGGTCATATTCCGGGGGCTGTATCTGCACCATTTGTCGAGAATCTGGATGAAGATGGAAACTGGAAATCTAAATCCGAACTACGCAAAATGTATTTGGAATTACTTGTTGGTTCTCCGGCGGAAAAAGCCGTTTCTTATTGCGGTTCCGGAATCACTGCATGCCATAACATACTCGCCATGTACCATGCCGGACTTGGAGATTCCCGACTCTATTCCGGATCATGGAGCGATTGGATCACCAATCCTGAAAGACCTGTTGGCTGAAACAATTTTTTGCTCTGCCAAAAAGAACAGGTTTTAAATGAGAACTGTATCCCAAAAAAAAATCTTTCATTTGAACGAAAAAGTTATTTAACAGCGATCGGTTCATGACTGGAAGCACCATCTGTTGGAATGCAGGAAATGATGTTTGGATCGAGACCGGTTTTTTTGAAGTAGCAGTTGCTAACGCTTTTTCCAAAATCTATTTCTTGTTCTGTTTTTACCAGTGCCACAGCACACCCTCCGAATCCTGCACCTGTCATTCTTGCTCCCAGACATCCTGGAGCAGCGAGAGCACATTCCACAATATCATCCAGAGCAGAGTTGGTAACCTCAAAATTATCCCTCAAACTTGTGTGAGACTCCTGCATGAGTTGACCCAGAAGATTGAGATCATTCGCATGCATTGCTTCCACAGCATGTTGTACCCGTTGATTTTCTGTGATGACGTGCCTGACCCTACGATAAAGCAAAGGCGTTAGCCGAGTTGATTGAGCATCCAGTTCAGGCAGTGACACATCCCGCAATAAAGATTTCCCCAAAATCCTTGAGGCTTCCTCACACTGGCTGTGACGTTCATTGTAAAGAGAATCAACAAGGCCGCGCCGTGTTTTGGAGTCCAGTACAATGACACGGACACCTTCCGGCAGTGCGACAGGCAGTATATCGAGGTTACGGCAGTCAATAAAAAGTGCGTGACCGGACACACCACATGCTGAAATTAGTTGATCCATTATCCCGCAACTTATTCCAACCCACTCGCTTTCGGCTCGTTGAGCCAGCTTTGCCGCGATTTTTGGTTCCCAGGAAATTCTCGAAACTTCGGCAAAGGCACGGATGAAAGCGGTTTCAAGTGCAGCAGAAGAAGCAAGACCTGCACCCTGCGGTACATCTCCAGCCATCACACCTTCCCATCCTGAAAGAGACCACTTTTCCTCCTGCATGGCCCAAACGACTCCTTTCAAATATTCTGGCCAGCCTTTTAGATGTACTTTCGGGTCTAAAAGTTTCAACTCTATAGAATCGATATAATCCAAAGAGTGAATAACAACAGATTTGTCGGAACGAGGACGAATGGCGATCCAAAGAGCTTGTTCAAGTGCGAGCGGCATAACAAAACCTCCGCTGTAATCAGTGTGTTCACCAATGAGATTGACTCTTCCAGGGGCTCGGATCAAGCGGTCTGGAGCAACACCAAATCGTTCTACAAAGGCTCGTTGGACTTGAAGCGCAATTTTGTTCATTCCGCCTTTTCGCTGTAATGCTTTGTCGAACATTCCCGCAGAAGGGATGCCGCATGCTCTGCAGTCAGATCACGCTGAGCTTCAGCCAGCATTTCGTATCCAACCATGAATTTACGGACGCCTGCCGAGCGCAGCAACGGTGGAAAAATGTGTGCGTGAAGTCTCCATGAAATTTTGGAGGAAATCGAAAATGGAGCACCATGCCATCCCATTGAATAAGGAAAGCTGGTTTGAAAAAGATTGTCGTAACGTGAAAGCAAATTCTTAAGCAATTCTGCCAGTGCAGCTTGTTCCTCTCCGGAAAGTTCCGACAGGCATGCCACATGCCGTTTTGGCAGAAGCATTGTTTCAAAAGGCCACACTGCCCACCATGGAACGACTGACAACCAGTACTCATTCACCTCAACTAATCGTTCCTGTCTGCTCATTTCGAGATCAACATATTCACTTAAAAGCTCAGATCCGTGGCTCTGGTAATAATCACGTTGTCGAAGTTCTTCCTTGATGACCTCGTTTGGCAGGAAGTCCCCGGCCCAAATTTGTCCGTGCGGATGTGGATTGGAGCAACCCATCATCTCTCCTTTGTTTTCAAAAATCTGAACCCAACGATATTGCTCTCCTAACTCCTTTACCTGTTCCGCCCAAACATGTACAATATTTTCGATAGCGCTCAATTCCAACTCAGGTAGTGTAAGGTCATGCCGTTCCGAAAAACAAAGCACACGGCAAATACCTGAAACCGGTTGAATCTTAAATAATGGAGATTCACTCTCAATCAACTCGGTTTCAGGAAGAAGTGCAGGAAAATCGTTGGAAAAAAGATATGTACCCGTGTAATCCGGATTAAGTTTTCCATCGGCTCTTAAATTTCCCGGACATAGATAGCATTGTGGATCATATCTTGAGAGTTTTTCATTTACCGGAGGAGTGATACTTCCCTGCCAGGGCCGCTTGGTGCGCTGCGGAGAAACCAGCACCCAGTCACCCGTAAGCATGTTTTGCCTACGATGAGGATGTTTAAAATCAGTCATT